>NZ_NRDP01000006.1:0-89350 GCF_002878475.1 Dyella sp. AD56 | reverse complement strand
TTCCGACCTCCTGCCGGAGGCCGGGTCACTTTCTCTTGCATGCCCAAGAGAAAGTAACCAAAGAGAAGGGCACCCCCACTTGGCGCTGGCCGGTGAAGCCGGCCAGTTCGTGAGGGGTGGCCGGGCTTTTCGACAGGGCCTCCTGCCCTGGCGAAAAGGGATCGGCGTCCTGCCGATCCCCCTGCGGGCCTTTTCGTCCACCCCTCACCGCCGCACAGGGGGCCCGATGGTCAAAAGTGGGAAGCGGACGGCTCGTGCAGCGGAGGTGCACATCGCACTCGCAGGTCGCGCTGAGGCTGCTCTAGTGCTGAAAGCCAAGGCAGAAGAGAAAGACGATGCCGTTCCGTGGCGAGTTCTCCATTAGAGGTCGGAGAGCGTAGCGAAGCTTGCTTTAAGTCCTCTCCGCCACGGCGCGTTGCGAAGTGCTACGAAGTACGCGCACCCTGCAAAAGAGAGCCAAGCGCAGCGTCACATCACTGGCCTGCCATCAGCCTTGTAAACCACTCCATCCTTCATCACGAACCCCACCTTCTGCATCACCGTGATGTCATCGAGTGGATTGCCAGGCACGGCGATGATGTCGGCAACGCGGCCCACGGCGATCTGGCCCAGTTGATCTTGCTTGTGCAGCAGTTCGGCGGCATGGGTGGTGGCGGCCTGCAGTACGAACATCGGGGGCATGCCGGCCTGGACCATGTACTCGAACTCCTTGGCGTTCTGACCGTGCGGATAGACGGCCGCGTCGGTGCCGAAGGCGATCTTCACGCCGGCTTTGTAGGCCTTGCCGGCCGTGGCTTGGATTATGGGTCCAACCTGCAGTGCCTTGGCGGCGACCTGGGGCGGGTAGTAGCCGGGTTTGGCGGCCATTTCCTGCACGTATTTGCCGGCGATGATGGTGGGCACGTACCAGGTGCCATGTTCCTTCATCAGCTTCATGTCCTCGTCGTTCATGAAGGTGCCGTGCTCGATGGAGTCGACGCCGCCGAGTACGGCGCGGCGGATGGCTTCGGCGCCGTGTGCATGGGCGGCCACGGTGAAGCCGTAATCGTGCGCGGCGCTCACGATGGCTTTGATTTCTTCGATAGTCATCTGCGCGTTGTCGGCGCTGCTGCTTTCGTCGAGCACGCCGCCGGAGGGCATGATCTTGATGACGTCGACTCCGTCCTTGTAGTGCTGGCGGATGGCTTTGTAGGCGTCATCGGCGCTGTTGATGATGCCGTCCTTCGGGCCGGGATCGCCGGCCAGATCGGAGCGATAACCGTCGGTCGGGTCGGCGTGGCCACCGGTGGTGCCGATGGGCTTGCCCGCGGTGAAGATGCGCGGACCCGGCACGATGCCGGCGTTGATGGCATTGCGCAGGGCGATGGATTCGTTGTCCTGATCGCCCACGTTGCGCACCGTGGTGAAGCCGGCCAGCAGCGTGCGCTTTGCGTACACGGTGGAGCGGATGGCGTAGTCGGCGATGTTCCAGCGGAATTGATCGGTGTAGCCAGTGGGGCTGGTTTCGCTGGTGAGGTGTGTGTGCGAGTCGATCAGGCCGGGCAGGCAGGTGCCGTCGTTGATCTTGTGGTAGCTGAAGTTGGCACCGGCGGCCTTGGCAGCATTGGCGTAGGAGGTCACGTCGACCTCGCCTGCCTTGATCTCTTTGACCCGCTTGCCTTCGATGACCAGCGTGGTTTCGCCGAGCATCTTGCCCGCCGCTGTGTCGACCAGGTGCGCGCATTGCAGCACGGTCACATCCGGCGCGGCCTGGGTGGGTTCGGCCGCGATGGCGGCAGGCAGCGCTAGGGCTGTGGCGATGGCGAAGGCAACGCGCTTGGTCATGATGAGCTCCCCGGGTGGAGAGGCCATCTTAGGCGAGCTTCGCATGGCAGAAGGGGTGACTTTCGTCACCCCTCCGGTCTTTTCCGTTAGTGCTTGGCGGCGGTGTCTCTTTCGACGCTTTCTTCCACCATGGTGGTTTCTACCGGCGCATGCTCGTGGTGCTCGGCAGCCACGTGGCGCTCATGCAGCGCTTCGCTGGTGGCGTCGGGCGGGAGCGGCTTCTCTGCGTGCTCCTTCTCGCCATCGCCGCCGGGGGTGATCTTGAGGATGGAGTGGCGCACGTCGCGGGCCAGGATGACGCGCGCGTCACGCACCATGTCTTCCAAGGCCTTGTCATAGTCGAGCTTGCCGGCGTCGTCGGTCCACACAATGCGGTTTTCGCGCAGCTTCTGAATGAAGCCGCGGAACAGCGCCTTGTCGAAGAATTCCGGCGCGGACAGTTCGTTGAGCAGGCTCAGGCGCTGCGCGGTGAGCGTGCAGGCGTTTTCCAGTTCCGCCGAGGTCAGCGTGTGCGGACCGTTCTTCACCAGTGCGGCGATGGTGATGTAGTAGCGCTCGAAGGCTTGGATCAGGCTGCGCGCGATGATCTTGAGCTGGAAGGCCGCATCGTCCTGACCAGGGCCACGCTCCAGTACACGGCCTTCGCCAGTGGATTCGAGCAGGCCGCGACGCACGAAGAAATCAATGGTGGATTGCAGTTGCTGGCAGAAGCCGTCCGCATCCCATGGCAGGAACAGTTCGCCCTGGATAAACGGATAGATGATGCGACCCAGGCGCAGTACGGAGGCGCGCGACATGCGGCGGTTATTGAGGAAGCACGAGGCCACCCATGCCGCGGTGGCGGTAAGGTGCAGCACGTTGTTGCGGAAGTAGCTGAGCAACACCGCCTGCTCGTCTTCGGTGACCAGCACGTCGCCCAGCGGGTGGCGTACGCGGCGGATCCAGCCCATCTGTTCGCCGTAGGCGATGATGCCGGCCGGGTCCATCGACGTGAGCGTCATGCGGTCCGAATAAGGCAGCTCTTCCAGCAGCGCCTTGGTCAGTTCCAATTGCGCGAGCAGATCGTTCTCTGCCATCGCGTGCTTGGGTGTGGCGAGCAGTGCCAGCGCAAGCAGGTTGATGGGGTTCACGTCCGCGGCGCGGTTGATGTTGATCTGGATCTTGTCGGCCAGATCGTCCACCACGCGGCCGAGCCATTCGGGCTTGGCGTCGGGATCGTCGGTGCGCCAATCGGGGCTGGCGGCGTCGAGCATCGGATTGAGCTCGATCGGCTCGCCGAAATTCAGCGCCACATGGCCATAGCGCTGGCGCAGCACCTTCAGGCCGCGCAGCAGGCCGATCAGCGATTCCTTCTCCTTGGTCTTGCCGGAGAGTTCGCCGATGTAGCTCTTGCCTTCCATCAACTTCTCGTAGCCGATGTACACGGGCTGGAACAGCACCGGGCGGCGGGGCGCACGCAGGAAGGCACGCACCGTCATCGCCAACATGCCGGCACGCGGCGCGAGCAGTCGGCCTGTACGTGAGCGGCCGCCTTCGATGAAGTATTCCATCGGCACGCCGCGGTCGATCAGCTGCGCCACGTACTCGTTGAACACCACCGAATACAACGCGTTGCCCTTGAAGCTGCGGCGCAGGAAGAACGCGCCGCCGCGGCGCAGGATGGGGCCAATCACCGGCAGATTGAGGTTCACACCGGCGGCAATGTGCGGCACCACCACGCCGGACATGTGCAGCTGATAGGACATCAGCAGGTAGTCCGCATGGCTGCGATGGCAGGGCACGTACACCACTTCATGACCGGGCGCAGCCGCGCGCGCTTTGTCGAAGTGATGCATATGGATGCCGTCGTACAACTTGTTCCAGAAGTTGGACAGCAGGAACGAAGCCGAGCGCACCACGGGGTGCGAGTAATCCGCGGCGATTTCCATCACCAGGTCGTGCGCCCGACGCCACGCCTTGGCGTGGCTGATGTTTTCCTTCGCAGCGGTGGCTGTGATGGCGGCGCGCACGGGTTCGGCATTGAGCACCGCGTCCACTACGGTGCGGCGATGCGACAGGTCGGGGCCGATCACGGCCGCACGGATACGGCGGAAGTGCGTGCGGAGCACGCGGGCGATCTTGCGGGTGAGACGTTCCGGGCGGATGTCGCCGGCTTCGTTCACCACTGTGCGCAGCGAGACTGGCGTGGAGAAATGCACCACCGTGTCGCGGCCGTTGAGCAGCAGGGCGAGCACGCGGCGGAAGCGGCCGACCACCACCCAGTTTTCCGAGAACAGCACGCTGAACCAGCCCGACTCG
Organism: Dyella sp. AD56; assembly: GCF_002878475.1. Lineage (NCBI taxonomy): Bacteria > Pseudomonadati > Pseudomonadota > Gammaproteobacteria > Lysobacterales > Rhodanobacteraceae > Dyella > Dyella sp. AD56. The sequence continues at coordinate 85,228 of NZ_NRDP01000006.1, read as the reverse complement.
CGGGTGGGCGCGCGGCCAACGTAGATGGAGACGGGCACGATCTGCACGTCGCGTTCCGGTTCGCCTTCCAGCGAGCGCACCAGTTGACCCATGGTTTCGTTGGGTGAGCGCTTGCGATTGCGGCCGAACAGCCAACCATCGCGGCGGGCCAGCGCAAACAGTGAGCGCTTGCGGCGCGTGCCTGACAGCGGCTGCATGGGTGAGGGCAGTCCGGCCTCGCGGCAGGCGCGCTCCAGGATCAGGGCATCGGAGAAGCCATCGCGCTCGATCACGTAGCACACCGGTACGCCGGCCTGGAGCAGGGTGGCGGGTTCGGCGGGATCGCGGCGGATACGCACCCAGGGTTCGAGCAACTGCCCGGCCAGGTTGAACCACCAGGGCGCGCGGCTACGGGCGGAGGTGTCCGTGGTCGACATATTCAGCATTCCCTGATTGTAACGGGTGACCCGGCCTGTTCGGGCCGATGTATAGGGCGGCCGCGGCCGGCGACGCCCCTGCATCGCCCCGGCCTTTTACCGGAGCGATCGTAAATAAGGTGTTCTGTCGCCGGCTTAGTGCTTGGCGGCGGGTGCCGGCGTCATTGCCTGGATCGGTGCGGACGTGCTGGCCGGGGCGGGGGCGCTGCTGGCCGGTGCAGGCGGGGCGAGCAGGCGCTCGTGGGCTTCGCGTACGTTCTGCAGCATGTCCTGGCTATACCAGCGGCCGTCTTGCTGGATCAGGTCCGACTCCGTGGAAAGCGGCTTGCCGAGCAGGGTGTAGTCGATCTTGACGTGCGCATGCCCGTTGCGGCTTTCCACCGTGGTGATTTTGATCGAGTCGAATGTGTCGTCGATCGACAGTCCGTAGATGGCTAGCGCCTGCTTGATGCCAAGAAAGCCGATGCTGTACTTCTGCATTGCTGTGTCGAAGTCCATGGACTTCAGTTGCTCGGGCGTTTTCAGGTCCAGCTTGCGGGCGGTGGCCACCGCCACACCGACGACCTGCTTGGCGCGGGCCTGGTCGAACCAAGGCACGGTCTGCGCCCACGGGGCCAGTACGTTGATGACCTCGGTGGCCTGCTGCTTCTGTACGCTGGTGAGCTCTTTGCTCTGCGATACGCCGGTGGCGGCAATGGCCTGAAAGATGCCGATCATCACGGGCACCTGGTCCTGGTACTGCGCCTTCAACTGGGCAAGCTTGGGCTTGGCCACCGCGTAGAGCTTGGTTTCTGCGTCCGGCTCGGTGAGCTGCTGCATGTTCTTGACGAAGTCCGCGCGGTCTTCAGGCGTCAGCGGATGGTCGTCAGGACGGGGGCGGGTCCAATCGGCGCGCAGCGTTTCGTAGTCCGCCGGCGGCAGGGCGTGTTTCCAGAAGCCGGCGAAGTCGCCGACCTTGATCAGCGCCAGCGATTGCTGGACGGACTGTTCTGGCGTGTCCCCGCCCACGACCACGGGCGGTGGCCCCGGCTTGTGCGAGGTCATGAAAAGAGCGGCTGCCGTGGCCAGCACCAGCAGGGCAATGAACGCACCAACGGCGTAGAAGACGGATGAGCGACGCATGGAGATCTCTTAGAGCCTGTTTAGTGTCTCCACGTGGCTCGCGCCGGGAGCTGTTTGCGCGCGGGCCAAGGAAGAGCGAAGGAGTGTATGTCGATACACGACTGAGTGATGACGCGGGCCTGCGCGCAAACAGACCCGGCCCAATGGGTTGTTTACCGAAAGCCCCCAGCGAGCCGCCCGCGGCTTGACCTGACGGCCAGTCAGGCGCAGCGCCACGGACGGCTCGCTGGGGGCTTTCGGTAAAACAACGCGAGCTACGTGGAGACACTAAACAGGCTCTTTGATTGGCGCCCGGTGACCTGCACTGGGCGGTCGGCGGAGCGTAAGGGGCGCGGCTCTGTACGAACAAGAGCCGGCGCCAGGGAATGAGAGGCTGCTCAAGTGCTCACCAGGGGCCGTTCAGGCTGTCGGGAGCGGGAGCGCCAAAAAGAAAACCCCGCGGGCGGTGGGCCTCACGGGGTAATCCGGCAGAGCCGGAAGGGAAATGGCCTTGCCTGCGGAATTATCAAGGTCAGCAGGTGTTGGCGGGGGAGATCTTACTTCCCCGTTAAACTTAAAGCAATGCTTTAGCTTATGCTGCGTAAGTTGTTGTTTTTAATTGCCAGCTGTCAGTCGGTACGCAGCGATTGAATCTTCTGGCGGCGACGCTCGTCGCGTGGGGCCGTGTAGTCATTATTAAACAGAGCGGGCTCCCATGCGCCATAGGTCGGGTTGGGCAGCACGAACCAGCGAGTGCCGATCCAGTCCATATAAGGCTTCATGGCCTTCTGGCGGCCTTCGGCATTATTGGCGAGTACGGTGACAAAATCGCCGATCTGGTCGCCAAATTGCATCAAAATGCGATATTTGTGGCTGATCAGCTGGCGACGGCAGCCCTTCTCGGTACCGATCTGTTCGCAGTCCTCAACGAAGGTGCCCAGGCCCAGGAACGCTTCCGGCCCAGACACCGGCAGGCCTTGCTTGCGCAGGTTGGCAAGCGTGGCCTGATCGAGGTCCTTGGCGCGGTTGGAGATGTAGATCACCGCGATGCCGTGCTGGGCAGCGAACTGGGTGAACTCCACCACGCCGGGCAGTGCACGGGCGCGCTGCTCGTTGCACCAGGCGGCCCAGTCGGCTTCGTTGTACTCGCCACCGCTCTTCACCAGTCGGGCTTGGTAGGGCGAGTTGTCCAGCACGGTTTCATCGATGTCGAGCACCACGGCAGGCTTCAGGCCTTTGGCCGGGGCGACGCGGTCGTCCTTCGGCAGCGCGTCCCACTGCTTGTCGGCCATGGCCGCGAGCAGGTGTGACTGTGCGTCACGGTAGGTCTGCAGATAGATCAGGTCGTGCTCGATCGCCGTCTGGCTCCAGGCCACCGCATTGAGGTTGTCGTCAGCGGGCGTCGTGGCACCCGGGGCGGTGGCGACGGGCGCTGCGGGGATGGCAGGGGCGGACGTCTTGGTGGGCGCGGTGCTGGCGCAACCGGCAAGCAGGATCAAGGCAGCAAGAGCTGCCGGCAAACGTACGGACATAGTGGATTCCCGGATAAACAAGACGCGCAGAATCGAACAAGTTTACGACAGAGGCGTTTCCGTGCCTTGGTATGGGTCGTGAACGCCGCAAGATGAAGAGGAGATGCGGGGCTGGCGGCTGTCATGCGCTGCTGACAGACTCCGACCACCCTATCCGCATGAATTTGCATGGAACCTGCCTCGATTCCCACAGCGCCGTCGCCGGCCATCCGCATCACCAGCTACGTGCTGGCGGGCATTGCCTTGGTCCTGGTGTTGGGCCTTCGGTTGCTGCCGGCGCTATTCGCGGGCCTGCTGGTTTACGAACTGGTGCAGTCCACCGCGCCCTTGCTGGGCAAGCGGGTTCCGAGCGATCGCGCCCGTGTGCTGGTGGTGGCCTTGCTCGGCACCATCGTGGTCGGCCTGCTGGTGCTGTTGATCCTCAGCGCGGTGAGTTTTCTGCGCAACGAGATCGGCAACCCCGAACTGCTCTGGCAACAGCAGTTGATGCCCCTGGTGGAGAAGGCGCGCGAGCAGTTACCAGCCACCGTGGTCGGCTGGTTGCCAGATAGCGTGGACGACCTGCGCATCATGGCGTTGGAGCTCACCCGCAAGCATTCGGTGAGCCTGCAGACCATCGGCAAGGAAGCGGCACGTGTGTTCGTGCATATCCTTATCGGTATGGTGCTGGGCGCCATCGTGGCATTGAGCCGCACGCGGCCGGCGCATCAGGTCGGCCCGCTGGCTTCCGCACTTGGCCTGCGTGCGCAGCGGCTGGCGGAGGCGTTCCACAACATCGTGTTTGCGCAGATCAAGATCTCGCTGCTCAACACCGCGTTCACCGCCATCTTCCTGCTGGGTGTGCTGCCGTTGATGGATATCCACGTACCGCTGGCGAAGACCCTGGTGGTAATCACCTTTATCGCCGGCCTGCTGCCGGTGATCGGCAACCTGATCTCCAACACCGCGATCACCATCGCCGGCTTGTCGGTATCGCTGGGCGTTGGCGTGGCTGCGCTGGGTTTCCTCATCCTCATCCACAAGCTCGAGTACTTCCTCAATGCACGCATCGTGGGCAGCCAGATCCGTGCACGCGCGTGGGAGCTGCTGGTGGCGATGCTGCTGATGGAAGCGGCGTTCGGGCTCGCCGGGCTTATTGCCGCGCCGATCTACTACGCCTATCTGAAGAGCGAGTTGGAAGCCGAACGGCTGATCTGACGCACCTCCTTCCATTTCGTAAGCTTTACGTAAGCTTATTCGGACATCCAAACGATCGAAATATCTTTCGTTCGCTTCGGCTTCCGGCGCGTAAAAGTCCGTGAAGAATAAGAATTCTCTTTCCCAGCTTTTCAAAGTGCCTCGCATGAATTTGCGACGCAAGATGTGGTGTGTTTGTGAAGGAAAAGTTTGTGCTACACATTGCGTCGACAGGAACATGGAGGTAACCGGCAAGTTCGTGCCTCAGGGAGGGCAACAACTTGTCGACGTTCCTGTTACAGCCCGCGCCGGGGGACGGCGCGACGACTGACTACAGAATGTAGGGGAGACAAAGATGTTGAAGTCCAAACTCACGGTCGCCGTCCTGGCGGCCTTGGCGCTCGGCTGTGCGTCCGCGGCAGCCGCGGCTACCGACGCCGCTTCCAACGCGCTCATGCCGCAAGACACGGCTACTTCGTCGCAAAGCAACACGCAGGACGACGACGCGGCAAAAAAGGCCAAGAAGCTCGATACCGTTACGGTGACTGGCTCGCTGATTCCGCAGTCGCAGGTGGAAACGGCACAGCCGGTCATCAGCATCACCGCCGAAGACATGAAGGCACGTGGCTTCAGCACGGTTGCCGAGGCGTTGCAGCAAGCCTCCTTCGCCACCGGTAGCGTGGCAGGCCCGCAGGACAACAACTCCTTCACCACGGGCGCGCAGACGCTGAGCATGTTCGGCCTGCCGGTGGGCTTCACCAAGTACCTGATCGACGGCCGGCCCATGGGTGACTTCCCGGGCCTGTACAACGGCAGCGATATCTTCAACAACCTGAGCAACATCCCGATGGAGATGGTCGATCACATCGACGTCCTGCCGGGTGGCCAGTCATCGCTGTACGGTTCGGATGCAATCGCAGGCGTGGTCAACATTGTGCTGAAGAAGCACGTGGATGCCCCTGTGATTGACTTGCGTGTCGGCGGCTTCAGTGAAGGCGGCGGACAGAGTCAGCGCATCAGCTTCGCCGACAGCTTCGACTTCGGCCGTTTCCACACCATGATTGGTGTGCAGTACGAACAGAAGAAGCCGATCTGGGCCTACGATCGCGATCTGACCAAGCAGTACTTCACCGAAGGCACCACACCGCCTACGGCTTCGCGTGACTACCTCGCATTGAGTGGTTCGACCGGTAAGTACGTCTTCCTTGATCCCAACAACTGCGCGGGCGTGTCGGCGGGCTACGGCGGCACCGAAACGAAGCAGTTCCGCCAGGGCAAGGGGTATTACTGCGGCTCGCAGTACAGCGCCGGCTACGCCACGCTGGCCAACAAAGACAAGACGGCGAACCTCTACACACACTCGACGTTCGACGTTAACGACAACCTGCAGCTGTACGGCGATCTGCTCTACAACTACGAGGAGCAGAGCTACACGTCAGGCAGCAACACCACGTTCTGGGGCACCAGCGTAGCTACGGCGGGCAGCACCGCCGGCTATTTCTGGGATCCCAATCGCAACGACCTGATGCTGTTGCAGCACGCCTTCACGCCTGAGGAAGTCGGCGGCTTCTCGAACATCATGGACCATCAGTACGAGAGCTCGTACATGCTGACCTTGGGTGGCAAGGGCACCATCGGTCAGTCGAACTGGGATTACGACCTGGGCTTCACCCACTCGGACGATCAGCTGACGAATCGCAACTTCGCGCGCTTCACTGGTCCGATCGAATCGTACTTCGCCAATAAAGTCATGGGTCACCAGCAGGGCACGTACGGTGGCTACCCGGTGTTCACGCCAAACTACGCTGCGCTCTACAGCCCAGCGTCCCCGGCTGATTTCCGTGGCTTCACCGGCTATACGACCTCGTACGCGAAGACTTGGGACAACATGATCCGCGGCCAGCTGACCGACCAGTCGCTGTTCCGCTTGGGTGGCGGCGATGCCGGTCTTGCCGTGGTGATGGAAGGTGGTAACCAGGGCTGGTCTTCCACGCCCGATCCGCGCCTGCTGCAAACCATCACGGACGTTAACGGCAATACGGACAACTACGTGTACGGCACCAGTGCAACGCCGGGCGCTGGTCATCGCTCGCGCTTTGCCACCACGGCCGAGTTGCGCTTGCCGTTGCTCGAACAGCTGACCATGGACCTGTCCTCGCGTTACGACGCCTACAACGTCGACAACCAGACCGTGGACCACACAACGTTCAATGTTGGCCTGGAGTATCGCCCCATCGAGACCCTGCTCTTGCGCGGTCGCTATGGTTCCGCCTTCAAGGTGCCGACGCTGGCCGATGAATTCCAGGGTCCCAGCTCCGTCTACAACTCGGTCACTGACTACCTCAACTGCGCACGCCAGGGTTTTGGTCCGTCCGTGGCTCCCCAAAAGTGTCCGGTGCCGTACGACCTCACGCAGTACAAGGGGTTCACGGAAGGCAACACCCAGCTTCAGCCCATTACCGCCAAGGTATGGAGCTACGGCTTCGTGTGGGCGCCGATCGAGCGCATGTCGGTGAGCGTCGATTACCTGCACTGGAACATCAACAACGAAGTGACGCAGGTGGATCCGGACAAGCTGTCCAAGACCGAGTACCTGTGCGACACGGGAGCACTGGACCCCAAGTCGGGAACGTGCGCGCAGGCGTTCAGCCTGATTACCCGTGGTCCCGGCAAGGACGGCCTGCTTGGCCAGATCATCAGCATCAATACGCCCAAGCTCAATCTGGCCAACGAGCAGGTCAACGCCATCACGGCGAACTTCAGCTACGTGCAGCCGGTGGGCGCGTTTGGTCAGTTGGCGTTGGCCATGTCGTACTCGGATCTGCTCAAGCACACCACGCAGGACTTCGTCATCGACCCGAAGCACGACGCGCTGCGCGAGCCGTTCTACAGCACGGACTTCAAGTCGAAGGCCAATGCCTCGCTGACGTGGTCCAAGGGTGATTGGAGTGCTACGTGGTACGTCAATCGCTACGGCAGCACGCCCAACTACCTCGCCACGACGCTTAACAGCTACGAGGCTCCGGGTACGGGCAAGTTGCCACCGTGGATCGTGTCCAACGCAAGCGTGACCTATAACCCGATCAGGAGTCTGGGTATCTCGCTGCTGGTCAACAACGTGTTCAACAAGATGCCGCCCAAGGACGACAGCTATCTGGGCACGTCCAACCAGCCCTACAACACGGACAACTACAACGTGTACGGCCGCGCGATTTACCTGGAAGCCAAGTACAGCTTCGGCGGCAGCGCCAAGTAATCTCCTGCATGGGTTTGTTTACCCCAGGGCCCCGCGCAAGTGGGGCCCTTTTTTATGGGTATCAGCCTAGCGTTCGAAGGCAATGCCGGCGCCATCGAGCAAGTCGAGTAGCGGCGCAAGCTGGGTTTCGTACTTCTTCCAACGCCGGATGGCGGTGCGATACATGGGGGCACGCACCTGCACGGCGCTGGCGGTATTGACCGGGGCATCGTTCTTCTCGAACTGCAGGCAGCGGTCGTCCCAGGGCAGGCCACAGAAAGTCAGAAGGCGGCGGGAGTGTTCCTCCTGTGCGTCGACCAATGCCTCGTAATCCAACTCCAGGATGCGTCCGGGCATCACCTGCCGCCAATGCGCCATGAGGCGATCGAACAACACGAAGTAGCGGCCAGTGTCGAGCAAGTCGAACGAGTAGCCGTACAACGGTGACAGCTGCGCGAACAGCTGGCGGAAATTGCTGAGGCAGGTGTCCACTGGATCGCGTCGCAGACATACGATGCGGGCGTTTGGCAGGGCCTGCGCGATGAATCCTGCATACAGGAAATTGTGCGGCAGCTTGTCGATGAAGCGGGGCCGCTGCCCCGTGGCGGGGCGCGTGCTGGCCAGATAGTCAGCGCCTAGCCTGGCCCAGTCGATGCCCTTGGTCCGTTCGATAGTGTCCATATCGATCACGGGAAGCGTCGTGCTGCCGCTCTGTCGCTTAAGCACGACGCCGAAGTTCTGCAGCTCACCGGCGGAATAGACGTCCGGATGGCTGGAGATGATGCGTTCGACAAGCGTGGTGCCTGAGCGCGGCATGCCTATGACGAAGATCGGTTCCTGGGTAGGGTCGCCTGATGAAGCTTCCAGCGGCTGCGGGAATCGCCGGGTGAGGGCGTCGAACAAGGCCTCGTCATGCCGGGTCGAGTAGCCGCGAGCTTCCTTGCCAGAGGCCTTGCCAAGTACCAGCCGTTCAAACGCGGCGGGATATTCGCCAAGGTCTTCGTGCTCCTTGGCCAGCGCCATGTTCACGAAGGTCTGAGCATCCTGGTTGTGCGGGTGATTGGCCGCCAGCGCTTGCAGGTTCGCAACGTGATTGCTCTCGCGCGTCTGCTTGCGTAGCTGTGCGAGGGTGAGATGCGCGCCCCAGAAGGTGGGGTCCAGCGTGATACAGCTTTCGAGCTCCTGCGCAGCGCCGGCGATATCGCCCATAGCCACCAACGCGGTCGCCAGGTTGAACCGGTAGGACGCTTGCCCGGGCATCAGCTTCACCGCGCCACGGAATGCTTCCGCCGCGCGCTCATGCGCATGCGCCTGCGTGTAGACCACGCCGAGCGTGTCGAGCGTGAATGGGTCGCCAGGGCTCAACGCCGTGGCTTTGTCCGCAGCGTCCAGCGCCTCGCTGGAGAGACGCACCATGGTCAACGCCTTGGCGAATTGGGCAGCGTAGTCGGCCCGTTGGGGTTCAAGGTCAGTCGCCTTGCGCAGGAACCCCAGTGCGAGCGGCATCTCCTGCAACTCTATAAAGGTCACACCGGTGATGTAGCACACGCCCGGATCGTTGGGTGTCAGTGGTAGCAGGCGGCCCGCGATCGCGCGTGCCTTCAACCATTCGCGTTGATTGAACGCCTCGACCAACTGCGCGTAAAGGTGGGCCGGTTCTGTCATGGCGGTCCGCATCGGTGTGTGTCCACCGATTCTATGCGACGAACCGACGCTTTGGGTGGATGTGGCCGCGTGATCGGCGGCCACATCCAGGGCGTTGGGCGAAGCTCAGTTTCCTGCGAGCATGGCGGCGATTTTCGCAATATGCGATTCGGCCGTTTCGCGCACCACTTCCTTGTCGGCTTCAGGATCTTTGCCCTGCCAATGCAGGTCGTCCTGTGGCAGCTCGTGCAGGAAGCGGCTGGGTTGGTTGCTGTGCACTTCACCGTAACGCTTGGTCTTAGCGGACCACGATAGCGTGAGCATTTCCTTAGCGCGGGTAATGCCCACGTACATCAGGCGGCGCTCTTCATCGATGCGGCCCTCGTCGATGGCGCCATCGTGGGGCAGCGTGCCTTCCTCACAGCCAACGATGAAGACGAAACGGAACTCCAGACCCTTGGCGGCGTGCAGCGTCATCATGCGCACCGCGTTGCCCGGCTCGTCGCGGTCGGCATGCGTGAGCAGGGCGAGCTGCGCGGCAAGGTCGCCGGTGGTGTTGTCGTTGCGCTGCATGGCGCGGAACCATTCGGCGAGTTCGCGCAGGTTGCCCAGGCGGCGGTCGCGCAGCGTGGCATCCACGGTGCTGGCGGCCACGTGCGCAGCGTAGCCAGTGCGATCGAGCACGGTTTGTACGAGGTCCGCAGCGCTCTGGTGTAGCGATGCGCTGCGCAATTCGTCCATCAGTTGCGTGAACGATGCCAGCGCCGATGCCGGTCGCGGCGAGAGCTGGCGTAGCACGGCATCGCTGCGCGCCGCGTCCAACAAGGGAGCGTGGCGCGTCTGGGCGATCTCACCGAGCTTCTCCAGCGTGGTCGCGCCAATTTCACGCTTGGGCACGTTCACCACGCGCAGGAACGCCGCGTCATCGCTGGGATTGGTCAGCAGGCGCAAATAGCACAGCAAGTCTTTCACTTCCCCACGGTCGAGGAAGCTCAGCGCACCGGACAAGTGGTAGGGCACGCGCGCCAGACGCAGTGCCTTTTCCAGCGGACGTGCCTGGAAATTACCGCGATAGAGGATGGCGATGTCGTGCCAGCGCGCTTTGTGCTTCTCTGCCAGCGTGGTGGCGATCGCGGCCACGCGCTCGGCCTCGTGCTCGTTCTCCTTGCATTCCAGCACGCGGATCTGAGCGCCTTCCGGGTGCTCGCTCCACAGCTTCTTTTCGTGAAGATGCGGGTTGTTGGCGATCAGCTTGTTGGCGGCGCGCAGAATGCGCCTGCCGCAACGGTAGTTCTGCTCCAGCTTGATCACGCGCAGGCTCGGCCAGTCCTTGCCGAGCTGATCGATGTTCTCCGGGTTCGCGCCGCGCCACGCATAGATCGACTGGTCATCGTCGCCCACGCAGGTGAAGCTGCCGCGTTCGCCAGCCAGAGCCTTCAGCAGGCGATATTGCGCGTCGTTGGTGTCTTGGTATTCGTCCACTAGCAGATAGCGCAGGCGCTCGCGCCAGACGGTGCGGCATTCCTCGTCGGCTTCCAGGATGCGCAGCGGCAGGCGGATCAGGTCGTCGAAGTCCACCGCATTAAATGCGCTCAGACGCGCCTGGTAGAGCTGGTAGATGGTTGCAGCATCGAGCTCGCGTGGGCTGCGGGCCGCAGCCAGGGCTTCTTCGGGCGACAGGGCTGCGTTCTTCGCGCGACTGACCAGATTGCGGATGGCAAACAGCGCATCGGGCTTGATGCCCTTAGGCGCCAATTCCTTGATAATGCCTTCGCTGTCGTCCGCGTCGAGCACGGAGAAACCCTTGCGCAGACCAGCGCGCGCATGCTCCATCTGCAGAAACTTCAGACCCAGCGCATGGAAGGTACACACGGTCAGCGCCGCGGCGTCTTCGGTGCTGATCAGCTTGGCCACACGTTCGCGCATTTCCTTCGCCGCTTTATTGGTGAAGGTGATGGCGGCGATACGGGACGGTGCCAGCTTCTTGCGCGCGATGAGGTACGCGATCTTCTGCGTAATCACGGAAGTCTTGCCCGAGCCGGCACCAGCCAGCACGAGGAGTGGGCCGTCGCAGTGCTCGACAGCAGCCAATTGTTGCGGGTTCAGCATGGGATCGTGCGATGAGTGGGCGCGAGGCAGGGGCGAATCGTATCAGCCCAGCACCCCGTTGCGGCGGGCGGGTAGGCGGTCATAATCGGGCCCCCATGGATGAAGCGGTCGCAAGCGCGGTGGAGACAGTATGACGGATGGCAAACACTTGACTGAGCAAGCGTGCGACGTGGTAGTGATTGGCGGTGGACCCGCCGGTAGCACCGCAGCGACGCTGTTGGCGCGGCGCGGTTACCGCGTGATCGCGCTAGAGAAGGAACGCCACCCCCGTTTCCACATTGGCGAGTCGCTATTGCCGATGAACCTGCCCATCTTCGAGCGCCTGGGCGTCATGGAGAAGGTCCGGGCCTTGGGCGTATACAAGCCGGGCGCGGATTTTGAGGCAGGCAACGAACGCGGCTACAACACCTACGATTTCTCGCGTTCACTGGGCAGCAGCCCGCCGCACGCCTTCCAGGTGTGGCGCCAGGACTTCGATCGCATGCTCTACGAGCATGCCCGCGAGCAGGGCGCCGATGCACGGGAAGGGCAAGAAGTGCGCAGCGTGGAAGAGCTGGGGCACCACGATTGGCGCGTGCAGGTCACCACGGACGAGGGCGGGCAGTACGCCATCCGCGCGCGCTACGTTGTCGATGCGTCCGGCCGTGATGCCTTTCTCGCCAGCAAACGGAAGCTCAAGCGGAAGAACCCCGAACACCAAAGTGCCGCCATCTTCGGGCATTTTCGCGGCGCTGAACTGCGCCCGGGCCCGGACGCGGGAAACATCAGCATTTACCGCTTTGAGCACGGCTGGATGTGGATGATCCCGTTGCCCGATGGAGTGATGAGCGTTGGCGCGGTGTGTCGCCCGGATTATCTCAAGCAGCGACGCGGCCGCACTGTGGAGTTTCTGCTGGAAACGCTGCAGATAAATCCCGGGCTGTGGAAGCGCATTGCGCATGCCGAGTTGATCGACAATGAAGTGCGTGTAACGGGCAACTACTCCTACGACTCCACGCGCATGGCCGGCACCGGTTGGATTCTGGTGGGCGATGCATTCGCCTTTCTCGATCCGGTGTTCTCCTCCGGCGTTTACCTGGCCATGAGTGGCGCGGAGCAGGCGGTCGAGGTGGTCGACGTGGCGCTGCGCGAACCGCGTCGCGAAGCGTCGTTGCAACGACGCCTGGAACGGCGCCAACGTCGCGGGATGCGCCGCTTTGCGTTCTTCATCTACCGCTTCAACGGCCCGATCATGCGGCAGATGTTCTGGTCGCCGAACAATGTCTTCCAGATCGAGCAAGGGGTGATCTCCATGCTGGCGGGCGACGTGTTCGATTCCTTCAAGGTGTGGTCGCGCATTCTCGCCTTCCGCACCGTGTACAACGCCATGGCGCTGTTTGGTTGGCGACGCTGGAACGCGGAACGCCGGTACCGACTCACCCAGGCGCGCGCGCAGTTCACCGGAGGCACGACGCCGCTGGATAAGGAGTAAGCACCGAACCGCGCGACTAGCCAGGAAGGTAGGCGGCGGGCGCAGTATTATGTGCGCCTGTTATCGGGACATTCCATGGCCAAGCTGTACTTCTATTACTCGGCAATGAATGCCGGCAAGACCACTACGCTGTTGCAGAGCGCTTACAACTATCACGAGCGCGGCATGCGGACGCTTATCCTCACGCCCGCGCTGGACAATCGCTATGGCGATGGTGTGGTGGCCTCCCGTATCGGCCTGAAGGCCAGCGCGCGCCGGTTCGGCGCAGACGAAGACCTGCTGGCGCTGGTGCAGGCGGACGTGGCCGCGCGGGGCGCGTTGCACTGCGTGTTCGTGGACGAGGCTCAATTTCTCAACAAGGCCCAGGTCTGGCAGCTCAGTGACGTGGTGGACAAGCTCAACGTCCCAGTACTGGCCTTCGGCCTGCGCACCGATTTCCGTGGCGAGCTTTTCGAGGGCAGCCGGTACCTGCTGGCCTGGGCGGATAACCTTGAGGAGATCAAGACCATCTGCCACACCGGCCGCAAGGCCACCATGGTGGTCCGCGTGGATGAACAGGGGCGTGCGGTCACCGAGGGTCCTCAGGTTGAGATCGGCGGCAATGACCGCTATGTCTCGGTGAGCCGCGCCGAGTTCAAGAACATTACGGAAGGGCACGGCAGGATTGAACTGCAGCAGCCCGTGCTGCCGCTGGGCGAGGGGCATTGAGCCCCCACCACTGACCTAAGGACCGGTATGACCAAGATCCCCTTTCCCGCCTGGCAACGCCCGCACTGGCAGTCGAGCAACGAAGAGATCCTTTTGCAGTTCTTCGTGTTCGGCAAATTCCAGTCCGGACGGGCCCCGTCGCTGGATTACGGCAGCGAAGGCCTGCCCGAAGGCGTGGAACTGACCAGTCATAACCATCCGCAGTTGCGCCAGTGGGAGGGCTACCCCCTCAAGGGCAGCGTTGGCCGGATGTTCAAGGACGACTCTCCGGAGGCCTACCGACAAGCGCTAGACGCTCCCGAAGTGTTGGTGATCCGCGGCCGTCTTCCCGACAGCGCCGACACCGGCTACATGCGCGACACCCTTGGTGTGCTCGCCGCATTGCTCGATGTGGGCGGCGTGGCCATCCTCGACCCGCAGACGCTCAATCTCTATGACGCCGATACCTGGCGCCGCCAGTTCGTCGTGCGCGACGGTGCACCCATCCGCAATCACTTGCTGATCCTCCGTGATGCGGAAGAGAAGAAGGGGCATTACTGGGTGCACACGCGCGGCATGCGCAAGTTTGGGCGTCCCGATATCAGCCTTCGCAACGTGCCGGAAGCCGACAGTGATCGCGCAGGTTTGTTGTGCGAGCGGCTGGCGGAACTGGAGGCGTTGGGTGCGCGTTTTGAGGAGGGGCAGGAGTTGGAGGCGGACGGGATGACGTTTGTCGCCACGTTGGGTGGCGGGGTGGAGGATCCGGATTTCAACAATACGTTTGTTGAGTTTCGCTGGGCGGAATGATGTTGCTCCAGTGATGTTTCTCCCTCTCCCCTCAGGGGAGAGGGTTGGGGTGAGGGGTCAATCTAGCCTCACCGTTGTGATCGTCATCCCGGCGAAGGCCGGGATCCAGTAGCGGTATCGCTTGATTGTCGCGTGGCGGCGATCTGGCCGCCTACGCGGCGAGCGTTTCGCCCTCCTACCGGAGGCCGAGTCACTTTTCTTTGCTTGCCCAAAGAAAAGTAACCCAAAGAAAGGGCACCCCCACTTGGCGCTGGCCGGCGAAGCCGGCCAGTTCGTGAGGGGCGGCCGGGCTTTTCGACAGGGCTTCCTGCCCTGGCGAAAAGGGATCGGCATCCATGCCGATCCCCCTGCGGGCCTTCTCGTCCACCCCTCACCGCCGCACAGGGGGCCCGACGATCAAAGGCGAAAACGGACGACTCGTGCAGCTGCGCTGCACATTGCGTCGCGGCAGGTCGCGTTGCTCCTGCCTCAGTGCGCAAAGCCAGAGAAGACGGGCCGCGCCGTAATGCGGCGAGTTCTCCGCGGCGGTCGGGAAGCGTAGCGACCCTTTTACCTTGCCCCAGGGGTGGGAAAGCGTAGCGCCCCCTTTACCTAGCCCCAGCGATCGGGAAGCGTAGCGAAGCCTGCTTTAAGTCCTCTCCGCATCGGCGCGTTGCGACGCGCTTGGCAGTACCCGCTGTGTAGCGGCGAAGGTGGCCAAGCCACAACGTTCCTCACCCGTTTGGGCTTATCCCCACGGAATGCTGCGGGCGTTGGTCTGTTAGGCCATTTCTTTGGGCCAACAAAGAAAAGTGACTCGAGCGTCCCACGGGACTAGCTTCGCGTCGTCGGCAGACGATCGAAACGCCCGCTGCGTAAGCGGCCTGATCGCCATAACGCTCGATACGACAGCCGACCACCGACGAAACTGGATCCCTGCCTTCGCAGGGATGACGGCTCAGATGAAACAATGAGGCGAGCACCAACCCTCTCCCCGGAGGGGAGAGGGGGCAGAACTGGGGCGCCCAGCGAGCGAACGTGCTAACGAGGACAAACAAACACCACCCACGCAAGCGCGCCCAATCGAGCCATCCCGGAACACTCGCCAACTACTTCTGACACCTCGAACACCAAAACGTCGACCGCTGCCCCAACACCACCTGTCTGATCGGCGTGCCACACACCCGACACGCCTCCCCCTCGCGCCCATACACCTGCAACTCGCGAAAAAAGTACCCAGGCGCACCATCGGGATTGATGAAGTCACGCAATGTCGTGCCGCCGCGCTCGATGGCCCACGCCAGGATGCGCTTCACTTCAGCGGCCAGCCGCGCATAACGCACCCGCGAAATCGAACCCGCCGGCTTCCGAGGGTCGATGCCCGCTGCGAACAGTGCTTCGCTCGCATAGATATTGCCGACGCCAACCACGATGGCGTTGTCCATCAGGAACAGTTTCACGGCAGCGGTGCGTCCGCGTGACAGTCGCCACAGCACGTCGCCGTCGAAATCATCGGTGAGTGGTTCCGGGCCGAGGTCGGCAAGCAGTTCATGCGTTTCGCCGACCGGTTGCCATAGTAGGCACCCGAAGCGGCGGGCGTCGGTAAAGCGCAGAACGCGGGGGCCTTCGGTGGCGGTGGGTTCCAGTGCGATATCCACGTGATCGTGCTTGCCTACCAAGGCATCCGGAGGAAGCACGCGCAACACGCCCGTCATGCCCAGATGCAGCAGCGCGCTGCCGATTTGCGTGTGCAGCAGCAAGTACTTCGCGCGGCGCTCGACGGCGTCGATGCGCTGGCCGGGCAATTGCGTGCTGATCTCCGGCGGAATCGGCCAGCGCAGGTCGGGGCGACGCAGTGTCACTGCGGTAACGCGCCGACCGATCAGATGCGGGGCGATGCCGCGACGAGTGGTTTCGACTTCGGGGAGTTCGGGCACTGCGGATCTCGGTCGGAAAGGTAAGGGCGCCTCACTATGCGGCCGCACACAGGTGCGCGGCCGCGGTGCCCTACTTGTGCGTCAGTCAACGACGGTTGCCGCTGCCTCAGCTCCAGTCGTTATGGAAACTACCCGGCTTATCAACGCGCTCGAACGTGTGTGCACCGAAGTAATCGCGCTGCGCCTGCAACAGATTCGCCGGCAGCTGCGCTGCGCGGTAGCTGTCGTAATACGCAATGGCGGATGAGAAGCACGGCACTGCCACGCCGGCCTTCACTGCGGCAACGACTACATCGCGCAACGCACCCTGGTATTCGGTGGCGATGTCACGGAAGTAGGAGTCGAGCAGCAGGTTTTTCACCTGCGGGTCGCGCTCGTAGGCATCGGTGATCTTCTGCAGGAAGCGCGCGCGGATGATGCAGCCAGCGCGGAAGATGCGTGCGATGGTGCCGTAGGGCAGGTTCCATTGGTACTCGTCGGAGGCGGCGCGCAACTGCGCGAAGCCTTGCGCGTACGACACGATCTTGCTCAGGTACAGCGCGCGGCGCACAGATTCAATGAAGGCCTTGCGGTCGCCGTCGAACTTGGTCGGTGCAGGGCCTTTGATCACTTTGCTCGCGGCGACGCGCTCGTCCTTCAGTGCGGAGAGCAGGCGCGCAAATACGGACTCGGTGATCAGCGGTAGCGGTACGCCAAGGTCCAGGGCGCTCTGGCTGGTCCACTTGCCGGTGCCTTTCTGCGCGGCGCGGTCGAGGATGATGTCGACCATGGCCTTGCCGGTTTCTTTGTCTTTCTTGGTGAAGATGTCGGCCGTGATGCTGATGAGATAGCTGTCGAGCTCGCCCTTGTTCCAGTCGGCGTAGACCTCGGCCAATTCGTCGTTGGACAGGCCGAGCACATCGCGCAACACCGCGTAGCTTTCCGCGATGAGCTGCATGTCGCCGTACTCGATGCCGTTGTGCACCATCTTTACGTAGTGGCCGGCGCCGTTCGGGCCCATGTAGGCCACGCAGGGGTCGCCGTCGGGAGCACGTGCGGCAATCTCGGTAAGGATCGGCGCCACCAGGTCATACGCTTCGCGCGGGCCGCCCGGCATGATCGACGGGCCATGCAACGCGCCTTCCTCGCCACCGGACACACCGGTACCGATGAAGTGCAGTCCGGCCGCGCTCATCTCGCTCTCGCGACGCATGGTGTCTTTGAAAAACGTGTTGCCACCGTCGATGACGATGTCGCCCTTGTCGAGCAGCGGCTTGAGCTGCGCCAGCGTGGCGTCGGTGGGCTCGCCCGCCTTCACCATCAGCAGAATCCTGCGGGGCTTCTCCAGCGAATCGACGAATTCCTCGAGCGTGTAAGCGGGAATCAGGCGCTTGCCGGGATTCTGGGCGACGACCTCATCGGTACGGTCGCGATGCCGGTTGTAGATGGACACGGCGTGGCCGCGACTTTCGATATTCAGGGCAAGGTTGCTGCCCATCACGGCCATGCCCACCACGCCGATTGCCTGCTTGCTCATCTGGTCGCTCCTGTCGAGGTATGGATTCCATATGGGGAGTCCATGAGTCGGTGCAAGGTACGCTGTCGAGCGAAGAATGGGGTGAAGGGTGGCTGCGGCGCGTCAGCGGTTCATGCTGGCGTCCAGCGCGCGACTCTCCGAGGCCGGAGCCCTTGGCGCGTAGCGCAAGGAGATCAGCGCCACGCGATCGCCGGCGCGAACATAACGTTGTGGTCCCGTCACCGAGGTTTCCCCAAACTCCAAGCGCTGGCCGTCGAGCGTAAGCACGGCGACGGGCGTCGTCAGTCCGATCTTTGCGGGGTCGAAATCGCTGGCGGGCCGCCAGCTCAGCACGGCAGCGCTGGCGGTATCGGCCAGCTCGCCGAGTCGGCCGTCATCGGTGCGCGCCGGTGTGCCGTCGACGCGCCACCAGTGACCTTCTCGCTTGGCGTAGTGCGCCGGCGATCCATGGCCGATCACCAGCTCGATGCGTGTGATGGACGAGGGTTCCAGCGATAGCAGCGTTCCCGGCGCGGCCGCGGCGTCACGCAGCCACTGCCAGGTGGCGGCGGCGATCAAGGCCACGGCGCACACCCCTAGCAACACCAGTTGGCGCGTCGAACGTTTCATGCGCGGCGGCGACGCCAGGTGATCCAGCCGCAGGCGATCAACAACAGCAGCGGTACGATCACTAGGAAGCCGAACGACACCGCACTCAACCGCGCCAGAGTCATGTCCAGTCGTCGATCTGGTGCACCCGCTGCTCGCGGCATGTTGACCAGGGCATCGTCGCCCAGCAGCCAGTCGACAACACGGCGACCGAGTTCGCGGTTGCCGTCGGTGCCGACATAGGCGTTGGAGAGGAAGTCGCCATCGCCGATCACCACCACGCGTTGCTCGGCCTTGTCCGGGCTGGGCGACAGGCGTGACAGCGCAAAACCGAAATCGAGCGGGCCTTTCAGCTCGCCTGCGCTGGCGTCAAAGCGGATGGTGGATGTGCCGTCATTGTTGATCGGCTTGAACTCGGTCCAGCTCTGCGGGCCCGAGCGCAGGAACGGCAGGGCATGCCACGCCGTCTGCGACGCTAGCGCGAGCGCAGATACCTGTTGGAACTGCGTGTTGAGACGGAAGCCGTGCGTAATCGCGTGTTCCGGATAGTCGCCGAGCGCGAGCACGCGAGGATCGTTCAACCCGATTGCCGTACCCTGGCCATCCACCAGTACGCCCGGCAGCACATGCAGACCGAGGGCGTCGGCAAGCGGTGACAGGTGTTGATCGTCATTGGTCGGCTCGGTCAGCCACAGCAGGTTGCCGCCTTCAGCCACATAATCGGTGAGCGCTTTGACCGCACCGTAGGAGAGCGCGTGCTGCGGACTCGCCAGCACCACCAGATCGGTATGCAGCGGCACGGTGGCGACCTGCGCGAAGTTCAGCGGTACTGCGCGGATACCGCTTTCCTGCATCTGTGCAACAAACAAGCCGAGGTCAGGGTTGCCTGCATCGGAGGGGCTGCGCTCGCCGTCGCCGGAAATGAAGGCGACGATGCGATCGCTGCCGCGCAACAGGCGCTTCAGGGCATTGGTGAGGCTGCGGTTATCCAATGCGTCGAGGCGTTGCTCGTGTCCTCGATAATGCAGGATCAGCATGCCGTTGGTGGTGATGCCGAGTTCGCGCATCGCAGACGGGTCTTGCTGCGGATCGACGAAACGCAGCGTGAGATCGGGCTTCGTGCGTTGGTAGCGCTGCAGGAAGCCGGCGATGTTGCTGCGCACGTCGTCCTGCGGGTTGGCGTAGCTGACGATGTCCACCGGGCCGTCGAGCGCCTTGAGCACCGCGAGTGTTTCGGTCGGCAACGAAGCGCGGCCACCGTAGGTCCAGTCGGACACGTGGTCGTAGCGTGCAGAGAAATAGCCAATGGCGCCGGCGCAAGCGAGCAGCAGCAGGGCGAACAACCAGCCATGGATTCGTCGGAACGCGCGAGTCATCAGCCACGCCCCCTTTCCGCGCCCAGTCGCTGGGTGGCCAGGATCAACGCCACCACGGTGACCAGCAGGAACCACACGACATCCGTGCTGGAGACCAGTCCGCGGATGAGCGAATCCAGGTGCGTGCTCATCGCCAGCCAATTGACGAAGCCGTTATCGACGCCAGCCATCATGGCGCCGACATTGAGGCTGACCAGCGCAAGGCCGAGCATCAGACTGGCGGCAGCGGCGATGGCGGGGTGTGAGGCGTAGGCCGAGCAGGCGATGCCGATGGCGCACAGTGCCGACAGCATCAACAGCAGTCCCAGCGAGGCGGCGGCGAGCTTGCCCCAGTCGAGCGTCATGCCATGGGCAAGGCTCAACGGCATGGCCAGTGTCAGCAGCAGCCAGATCGCCAGCCATACCAGCAGGGCGAGGAACTTGCCCATCACCATGTCGAAGGGCGATTGCCCCATGGCGAACCACAGCGGCAACGTACCGTGGCTGCGCTCGCTGGCGATTGTGGACATGGTCAGCAGCGGCACCACCACCAGCGCCAGCTCGGCCAGGCCAAACGGCAGCATGGGCAGCGCACCACTGGTGAGAATACTGCTGAGCATCGGCACGCCGACGATGTCGGTATAGCCCGGCCCGGCGGGTTGTGCAGCCCACTGGATCTGATGGGTGGTGAAAATCTGCACCAACAGCATGAAGCGCCCAGCCAGTTGCGCCACCGTCAAGGCGGCGAGCACCCAGGCAAGCGGACGAACGAACAGGCGGCGCAGCTCCAGCCGCGTCACGGCAAGCACGCTCATGCGGCTTGTGCCCCGCGCATGGCGATATCGAAGAAAGTCTGTTCGAGCATCTTGTGATCGTCGTCGGTGATGGGGCCGTCGTAACGCAGCTGCCCTTCGTGCAGGATCGCCACGCGATCACACGCTGCGGTGACCTCCACTAACAGGTGCGTGGACAGAATGATGGCGGTGCCCATGGCTGCCTGTTCGCGGATCACCCCACGCAGCGCGGCGACCTGCACCGGGTCGAGCGCATTGGCCGGCTCGTCCAGCACGAGCAGCGAGGGTTCGTGCAGCAGCGCGCAGGCCAGGCCCAGACGCTGGCGCTGGCCTTGCGAGAGCACGCCGGCCAGCCGACGCGCCAGTGTGCCAAGTTCCAGGCGCTCGACGATGCGCTGGCGCGCCTTTGCCAACGCCGCGCCACCCAGGCCCCGCAGGCGGCCATGAGCGTCCAGATGTTCCAAGACGGTCAATTCTGGCCACAGCGGGGCACGTTCCGGCAGCCACCCCAGGCTGCGACGGGCCAGCTCCGGATGCTCCAGGAAGTCCTTTCCATTCAGCTTGATGGCGCCGCTATCGGGTATCAGCGCCCCCGCGATCATGGCCAGCGTGGTGCTCTTGCCCGCCCCGTTGACCCCCAGCAAACCCAGTACCTGCCCCGCGTCCAGCGTCAGGCTGAGATCGGCGACGGCCGGGCGTCCCGCCCGATGTCGGCTGATGTGATCCAGTTGCAATACAGCGGTAGGCGCGGTCATTGCATGATTGTCACGGCGGCCCCACGTTCACACAACGGGGAGGGAGTGCCCTTGGGCGGTACAGCACATTAACTTCGCTACCTCAAAGGGGTGCGACAATAATGTGCTGGTCCATGCTGGCGGGTACGGAAACCCCTCGCTTACACTGAAATTTCTTACACTTGGGTGTTTCCCATGCTCGACGCAGTGCTCAATTTCCTATCCAACGGCCTTACACACGCCAGTTGGGTGACC
Source organism: Dyella sp. AD56 (assembly GCF_002878475.1). Classification (NCBI taxonomy): domain Bacteria; kingdom Pseudomonadati; phylum Pseudomonadota; class Gammaproteobacteria; order Lysobacterales; family Rhodanobacteraceae; genus Dyella; species Dyella sp. AD56. The sequence goes on along the minus strand of NZ_NRDP01000006.1, from coordinate 63,892 downwards.
ATGCTGATCTACATGCTGGTCATGACGCAGCTCACCATTTTCACGGTGACGCTGTACCTGCACCGTTGCCAGACCCACCGTGGTGTGGACCTGCACTGGTCCATCTCGCATTTCTTCCGCTTCTGGGGCTGGCTCACCACGGGCATGGTCACCAAGGAGTGGGTGGCGGTGCACCGTAAGCACCACGCCAAGGTCGAGACTGAGGAAGATCCGCACAGCCCGCAGATCTACGGCATCAAGAAGGTGTTCTGGGATGGCGTGTCGCTTTACCGCGACGCCAGCGAAGTGAAGGAAGACCTGGAGAAGTACGGCCGCGGTACGCCGGACGACTGGATCGAGCGCAATCTTTATGGTGCGCATCCGTACTGGGGCCCGACCCTGATGCTGTTCATCAGCGTTGCCCTGTTCGGTGTGATCGGTGCTGCCCTGTGGGCCGTGCAGATGATCTGGATCCCGTTCTGGGCCGCCGGCTTCGTCAACGGCATCGGCCACTGGTGGGGCTACCGCAACTTCGAGAGCGCCGACACCGCGACCAACCTCATTCCGTGGGGTTTCTGGATCGGTGGCGAAGAGCTGCACAACAACCACCACGCCTTCCCGAGCTCGGCTAAGTTCGCCCTGCGCAAGTGGGAGTTCGACATCGGTTGGGCAGCCATCTGCGCCTTGCGTGCGGTGGGCCTTGCCAAGGTGCTGCGCGTGGCGCCGGCGCTGGACGTCCGCCCGAACGTGCACTTGCCGGATGCCGAGACGCTCAAGGGCGTGCTCACCCATCGCTTCGCCGCGATGACCGACTACTACCGCAACGTGATCATGCCGACCCTGCGCGACGAAGCGCAGCACGCTGGCGAGAACATCAAGTCGGTGCCGCGCCGCATGCGTCGCGCGCTGGCCGATGGTGGTCGCTGGCTGGACAACGAAGGCCGCGATCGCATGCAGGCCGTGCTGGCCAAGCGCCCGACCCTCAGCACCGTGTGTGATTTCCGCAATCGCCTTGCCGCTCTGATGGAGCAGCGTGGTGCGGAGCAGGCGCTGAAGGGTTTGCAGCAGTGGATCGCTGAGGCCGAGCAGAGTGGCATTCGTGCGCTGCAGGAGTTTGCGGGTCGCCTGAAGAGTTATTCGGTGGCTAGCGCCTGATTTGGTTTTTGCCGGATCAATGAAAAGCCCGCCGCAAGGCGGGCTTTTTTGTGGGCTGAGCAATAGGTGTGTGCTGGCGCTCTGGCTCCCTCTCCCCTTCGGGGAGAGGGTTGGGGTGAGGGGAGGGTGCTCGCCTCGACGTCTCATCTTTGCTGTTATCCCTGCGTAGGCAGGGATCCAGTAGCGGTATCGCTTGGTTGTCGCGTTGCCTCGACTTGGCCGCCTACGCGGCAGGCGTTTCGCCCTCCTACCGGAGGCCGAGTCACTTTTCTTTGCTTGCCCAAAGAAAAGTAACCAAAGAGAAGCGCACCCCCACTTGGCGCTGGCCGGTGAAGCCGGCCAGTTCGTGAGGGGCGGCCTGGCTTTTCGACAGGGCTTCCTGCCCTGGCGAAAAGGGATCGGCATCCTTGCCGATCCCCCTGCGGGCCCTCTCGTCCACCCCTCACCGCCGCACAGGGGCCCGAAGGTCAAAGGCGAAAGCGCACGGCTCGTGCAGCTTTGCTGCACATCGCATCGCGGTAGGTCGCGTTGCTCCTGCCCTAGAGCAGAGAGCGAATACACAAAGCCAGGGCAGAAGAGAAAGACGAAACGATGAAGCGAGCATCCGACCTTTACCCCCTTTTCGGGGCTCACCCCAATCCTCTCCCCAAAGGGGAGAGGGAGTAGAACCGAGGTGCGGCCCACTCCAAACCCCCTCAATCCATAAACCGCCAAGCCTCCGCCGCCTCAGGCAACCGACACTGCTCCCGTCGCCCAAACAACCGATACCGATGCCGCGCAACCCATCGATACCCCCGATCACGCAGCGGTCGCGGTATCACCCGCAGCAAGCCGCCAGCCCAGCGCCAACGTCCACCTAGCTGACCCAGCACGCGCGCGATCGCATCCGTATCGCTATAGCCCTTGCCCTGATCGACGAACAAGAACGACACGGGATCATCCGGCGACAGGCCATGCGCAACCAACAACGAGCGGCCGTGTTGTCCCTGCATGGCAGCTAGCCGGAAGCGGCTATTACGGTCATGTCGAAGAATGAAATCCACCCAGCGGCTGCACAGCACGCAGACGCCGTCGAAGACGATGATGGGATGGTCGAGCTCAGCCGACATGATCAATCTCCAGCCAGCCGCGATAAGCGATCAGCTGACCCAGCAAAGGAAGGCGGACGTCGATATCGAAGGCATAACGCCCTTCGCGCGCGCCGCTACGGGAAAACACCGTGCCGCAAAGCGCACGTGGCAGTGGTATGCCGAGGAGACTCGCGCGTCGTAGCTGCCAGTCGATCGCATCGCCCTCGCGCCGCAAGGAAAAATGCAGGCTTACTAGCCCTAGTCGTTCGCGCAGGTAAGGGTCGCTGCCGCGGGACAGGCTGGAATGCATCCGACCTCGTGCGAAGCGACGCGTCCAGCGTTCGTGAGTTGCGAGCCGTTCGATGGTCAGAGCGATGGCTTGTCCATCGCCAGGCTCGGGCAGGGTCAGCCAACGTCGCAACCAGCGGGCGAGGGCGTGTCGTGCACCATCCACGTCAGCGTTGCCGCTAGCTTCGATGATGCAGCCCTCACCATGCATGCGCTGCACGGCCGGATGCAGCCGCGGCCAGTCAGCGGGATCCAATAGCGTGTGAAACAGAGCGGTGGGTGATGGCATGGAAGTCGATCATCCGAAACCGGATCGCCGGCGGCAAGCGGGGCAGAACGCCAGCGGGCAACAAAAAACCCGCCTTGCGGCGGGTTCTTCGTGGAAGTAAGCAAACCCAGGGGGCTTACTTGATCTTGCCTTCCTTGTAGATCACGTGCTTGCGAACCACCGGATCGTACTTCTTGAACTCGAACTTTTCCGGGGTGTTCTTCTTGTTCTTCTGCGTGGTGTAGAAGTGGCCGGTGCCGGCTGAAGAGATCAGGCGGATCTTGTCTTGCTTGCTGTTAGCCATGGCTCAATCCTCAGATCTTTTCGCCGCGGGCACGCAGGTCGGCGAGCACGGCTTCGATGCCGTTCTTGTCGATCGTGCGCAGGGCATGGTTGGAAACGCGCAGCTTCACCCAGCGATTCTCGCTCGGGACCCAGAAGCGGCGCTCATGCAGGTTCGGCAACCAGCGGCGACGGGTCTTGTTGTTAGCGTGCGAGACGTTGTTACCAGTCTGCACACCCTTTCCGGTGACTTGGCAAATACGGGCCATGATGACCTCCTGTGTAGGCGCCCTGGGGCGCGTTTGCCACCCGTTAGCCAGGGCGGCATCGGCCCAGCGGCGCAAGCGCCACGCGATGCTGGAGATGGAGCTGTTCGCGTCTGCCGTGAGCGCCGCATCGCGTTGCGGACGTGCCCGGAAGCCCGGGTCGGCATGGTCGAGCCGGCTATTCTCCCAGAAAAACAGGGCAGTGCGCAATATTTACCCACTTTGAGAGTCCGGGCGCATGGCGGGCCGTGGGGATGTATGGAACAATCAAGACCTTTGCGTTTTCACGCACCGAACACTTTACGAGGAATACCCCATGGCAGACGTCTCCGCCAACGGCCAGGCTGGCCAGCCGCAGCTGGTGCTGCAGAAGATCTACATCAAGGATGTGTCCTACGAGGCACCCAACGCCCCGCAGATCTTCCAGGATGTGGGTGAGACCGACCAGCAGCCGCAGGTCGCGCTGAACCTGGCCCAGAAGTCCACCGACATGGGCAACGACCTGTTCGAAGTGGTGCTGAGCCTGACCCTGACCTGCTCCCTGGGTGAGCGCACGGCCTATCTGGCTGAAGTGCACCAGGCTGGCGTGTTCGGCATCGCCGGTTTCTCGGAAGAGGACCAGGCTGGCATTCTGGCCAGCTATTGCCCGAACCTGCTGTTCCCGTACGCCCGCCAGATGTTGTCTTCGCTGGTGCTGGAAGGCGGTTTCCCGCCGTTCCTGCTGCAGCCGATCAATTTCGACGCGTTGTACGCCGAGCAGCAGCGCCGCGTCCTCGGCGGCAGTGCCGCTCCGACGCTGAACAGCTAATCCAAGGGGTCTGCTCATGGTTGAGCGTCCGACCCTGGCCGTTCTGGGTGCTGGTTCCTGGGGTACCGCCCTCGCGGCTCTGGCTGCCCGCAACCAGGTGCCGACCCGGCTCTGGGGGCGCGATGCGGCTGCGCTGAAGGCGATGGAGGAAACCCATTGCAACCAGCGTTACCTGCCCGACATCGAGCTACCGGCCGAACTGGTCTACGAGGCTGACCTGGCCGCCGCCCTGCGCGGCGCCCAGGTGGTGCTGATCGTGGTGCCGAGCCACGCGTTTGCCTCCATCCTAGAAGAGATCCAGCCCTATCTCGCGCCTGATGCCCGCATTGCCTGGGCAACCAAGGGTTTCGAGCCGGGCACGGGTCGCTTCCTGCATGAGTTGGTGGCGGAGCGCTTCCCGGGGCGTGCGGCGGCGGTGGTCACTGGCCCTTCTTTCGCCAAGGAAGTGGCGTCGGGTATGCCCAGCGCGGTCACCGTTCATTCGGACGACACCGCCTTCGCGCATGACATGGCGCTGGTGCTGCATGCGCCCAACTTCCGCGCGTATTCCGGCAGCGACGTGCTGGGCGCAGAGCTGGGCGGCGCCATGAAGAACGTGCTGGCGGTGGCCACCGGTGTGGCCGATGGCATGGATCTGGGCCTGAACGCTCGTGCTGGCCTGATCACCCGCGGCATGAACGAGATGCTTCGCCTCGGCGTGGCGCTGGGCGCGCGTCCGGAGACCCTGATGGGCCTCGCCGGCCTGGGCGACCTGGTGCTCACCTGCACCGGCGACCTGTCGCGCAACCGCCGTCTCGGCCTGGCGCTCGGCAAGGGCAAGGCCATCGACGAGGCCGTGCGTGAAATCGGCCAAGTGGTGGAAAGCGTACTCACCGCCGATGAAGTGGCGCGCCTGGCAGCCAAGCACGACCTTGACCTGCCCATCAGTAACGGCGTGCGCGCCGTGCTCCACGGCGAAGTGACCCCGGCCGAGGGGCTCAAGCGATTGATGAGCCGCGAACAGAAGCCGGAGTACCCCAAGGGCCTGTTTACGCCTGCTGCGTAACGCTTCCCAGGATTGCCTCGTCCGTTCACGTTTGGACGCTTTATGGAAACGATCACCTCCGGTTTGAAAAAACCGGAGGTTGAGACGCGCACGCACGCAAGAGCCTTGCTAAGCTGAATCTTTTGGTCGCCCTAGTGGACCCCATCGGACCGAATGCGCATGCAGTCACCGGACGATAAACGCCACGACCGCCTGCCCCCGCCACGCGACGAGGGTGTCAGCGAGCCGCTGCCCGGTATCTGGCGGAAGCTGCTGGCCACATCGGTGCCGGTCGTGACACCGGAGCCGATGGTGTTGGGGTTTTTCCTCGATGTGGTGCCTGAGGAGGGCCAGCCCTGCGCCCGCGTAGATGTCGCGCCCGTTTTGCTGACGGTGGCTGAGCAGGGCCGTTTCGTGCGCCCCTCGCCGCTGGACAGCAAGCACCTGTCGCAACAATCGCTTCAACCGCACGAGCAACGCCTGGCAGCCACCGCGCTTGGCCTGCCGCAGACCTTGCGCAAGAGCCGCAGTTACGCCCGCCTCGCTGGCCATGTCGGCGACGCGTTGCTCGCGGAGATCCTGGACACCACGCCGTGCTTTCTCGGTGGTCTGGCCGGGCTACGCTTGTCGCGCGGCAAGGGTCATCAGCTGAACTGGCAATGGCATCTGGAGAACGACGGCAGCCAGCGCCTGCTGCCCTGTCTGCCAACCAACCATCGCGTACTGCGCATTGATGCGCTCTGGTATCTGGATGGCGAGCGTGCAGAACTGGGCCACTTGGACGCGCCGTTGGAAGAAACGGCATGGCTGGACCTGCCGCCGCTGAAACACGAATACAGCCAGACCCTTCGCACAGCGCTCCCGCACAGCCGTTTGTCGCATCGCCTGCCGTTGCCGCAGGTGTTGGGCGAGATGCGCCGCGCCGAGCTCGCGCCCAAGCCGGTGCTCACGTTGCACGCGCTCACGCGTCACGCGCGCCTCGCTGCCGGCACGCCGCCGCTGGCCTATGCGCGCCTCGCATTTGATTACGCGGGCGAACGCCTGCCCGGTCGTGGCGGTGAGCCGCTGGTGCGTCGCGTGCGCAACGGCCATCTGGTTGAGATCGTCCGTCGCCGCGCCGAGGAACTCTCCGCGATGGAGCAGCTTGAACGCGCCGGTCTCACGCCGGGTGTGGATACCGAAGGCCTGCCCTGGGATCTGGCCGATACCTTGCCCGAAGACGCCTGGCTGTTCCCCGGCAAGGGTTACGCGGGCGCGCTGGAAGTAAACACGCCCGCACGCTGGCTGGCCTTGCGTCCCAAGCTGGAAGCGGAAGGTTTCGTGCTCGATTACGCGCCCAGCTTCCCGTTCGAAGTGCTGGAAGGCCCGGTGCGCTGGTATGGCAACGCGGTGGAAGACACCGACGACCATGCTTTCGATCTGGAAATCGGCATCGAAGTAGAAGGCAAGCGCCACAACCTGTTGCCCGCCGTGGCGCAGGCGTTGGCCGATCACCAATTGAACCTGAGCCCGGTGCCGAACGAACCGGAAGACGCAGTGTGGTACGCGCCGGTCGACGAACGTCGCCGCGTGCCTGTGCGCCTGAAGGAACTGCGCGGCTTGCTCGCGCCGCTGGCCGAATATCTCGAACGCCCACGAAAAAAAACTCCATCTGCCGCGCGTGCAGGCGGGGCGTCTGGAAGAACTCGCTGAGGCACTGCCCACCGGCGGCGAACTCGAAGCCCCTGATGCACTGCGCGGCTTCACCGCGCGTCTGCGCGACGCGGCCGAGCGCGCTAGCGATGCGGTGCCGGAAGGCCTCACCGTCGAACTGCGCCCGTACCAGCGCGAAGGCCTGCGCTGGCTCAACGCACTCGCCGAAGCCGGTGTGGGTGGCGTGCTCGCCGACGACATGGGCCTGGGCAAGACGCTGCAGCTCATCACGCACCTGCTGGCCCTGAAGGGCAGCGGTGGGCTCGAGCAACCCGCGCTTGTCGTCGTGCCGACCAGCTTGATTCCGAACTGGATGGCCGAAGTCGCGCGTTTCGCTCCGGCGCTTCGCGTGCTTGCGCTGCACGGTCCACAACGCAGCGGCGATTTCTCACAGCTGGGCACGCATGACATGGTGCTCACCAGCTATGCACTGCTGCCTCGCGACGTGGTGCAACTGCGCAAACAGCCGTTCTCGCTGATCGTGCTGGATGAAGCGCAGCAGGTGAAGAACCCCCGCACACAAGCGCGTCGCGCCGTGCTCAGCCTGCGCGCGCCGCGCTGTATCTGCCTCACCGGCACGCCGTTGGAAAATCATCTTGGCGAACTGTGGTCGCAGGTCGATCTGGGCGTGCCCGGCTTGCTTGGCGATGAAGGTGCCTTCCGTCGCCACTATCGCGTGCCGATCGAGCGCCATCGCGATACCGATTGCCAGGATCGCCTCAACCGTCGCCTCGCGCCTTTCATCCTGCGCCGCACGAAAGCGCAGGTAGCGAGTGAGCTGCCGCCGAAAACCGAGATTACGCGTCGCGTGGTGCTCGAAGGGCGTCAGCGCGAACTCTACGAGAGCCTGCGCCTGTCGCTTGCAGAGGAACTGCGCGAGGTCATCGCACAGCGTGGTATCGCGCACAGCGGCATCGTCGTACTCGACGCACTGCTCAAGTTGCGCCAAGTCTGCTGCGACCCGCGTCTGGTAAAGCTGGAAGCAGCGCGCGGCGTGCGCGATTCCGCCAAGTTCGAACTGCTGATGGATATGCTGCCCGCGCTGCTCGCGGAAGGCCGCAAAGTGCTGCTGTTCTCGCAGTTCACCGAAATGCTCAAGCTGATCGCGCACGAGCTGGATCGTCAGCGCATCCGTTACGTTACCCTCACCGGCGAAACGCGCGACCGCGCCGAACCCGTGCGCCGGTTCCAGGAAGGCGAAGTGCCGCTGTTCCTGCTGTCACTCAAAGCCGGTGGTGTGGGCCTCAACCTCACCGCGGCCGACACCGTGATCCACTACGACCCGTGGTGGAACCCAGCGGCGGAAGCGCAGGCCTCCGATCGCGCACATCGCATCGGCCAGGACAAGCCCGTGTTCGTGTTCCGCCTGATCACGGGTGGCACAGTCGAAGAGCGCATCGAAGAATTGAAGGCGCGCAAGGCCGAGCTTGCCGAAGCGGTGCTCGAAGGTGGCGGTACGCGCGAGAAGCTCAGCTTCGATCAATCCGATCTGGATGCGTTGCTGGCGCCGGGTTGATCGGCGTTACATCTACTTGTGCAGTTCGAACACCAGTAGCACGGGAATCATCAGCAGTCGGGTCACCATGACCGGCACGACGATGCCGGGAAATAGGTTCTCGCCGATGCGGTAATTGAGCACCGCGACCATGGCTGCCAAGGACAACACTTCGCCCACGGTCGGCACCAGCGTGAGCAGTGCCGCCGGCACGCATGCAAGCACGATGTCGAGCATCGTGTAATGCGTTTTGAACAGTCGGAAGATGAGCGGAAGGGCCAGCATGCCGATCACGGCATGGACCACGACGTTCGTCCCTGGGTTGACCATATTCGCGATCCTTGTGCGTTGTCGTATGGGCGAGAGCTGTTCCAATGCGCGTTACCTTGTCATGGCGTCCGCGGCCTGTCCATGGAACTTCGCGAGCGGAGGGGCACTTGCATCACTCGCGGACGCGCATTACCTTTCGCCACTCTTAAACCCTGACCCACGGGCTACGGCCATGCGTGCCTTCCATCACCCAAGGTGCTTTACCGCGTCCTAAGCGACGCCGCCGCGCGCAGGATCGTCCTGCTGCGTTGACGTGACCTTTTCTCCAGAGCGCCCTCCGCGCCGGTGATGGAATGAACAAACAGAAATACGATGTGCGTGCCGTATGGGCGCGCGTATGGCTGCTGCGTTTGTGCAGGGCTAGGCTTCACGTCGCCTCGGTAAGCGACGAAACGCTGGATGACGTCAGGCGCCAGTTGGCGCGGTTGCGTGTGCGTAAAGGGTTGGACGATGTGGCGGCCGTTCGCGCCAGGCTCGATCGCATGCTCGCCACAAGCCTGCCTACGGCACGCAGGGTCAAGCTGTCCTCTCATCCTTTGTATGCTGATCTCGCCAAGGCGTTCGCGTTGGATGGGGATGCCATACAGCTGCTCGCCTTCATCTGCGAACTGGGTGACGGTCGCTTTTTGTCGGACGCGGCGCGGGCAAACGACCGCTACTCCGGGCAGCGTGCAGGTTTGCTGCGTATGTTGAGTGATGCGCTCGCCATGCCGGAGGCGCGACTGCGTCGCAGCCTGCATCGGCGCGGCCCATTGCTCTCCAGTGGCCTGCTCACTCTGAGCGTGGGCAACTACGGGCATGCCTGCGACCTGCTGGATGCAGATGATGTGCTGCTGTCACTCGTGGCAGACGACGCCCAAGATGCGTCGTTCTACCTTGCCAGGCTGTTCGAGCAGGCCGGGCCAACCGCGTTGGGGCTGGACAGTTATCCGCATCTGCGCAACGAACTGACGCGCTTGCGCGACTATCTTGGGTCTGTCGTGCGTGATGGCGGCGGTGCACATATCTTGTTGTACGGCCCACCGGGTACCGGCAAGAGCGAGCTCGCGCGCGTGCTGGCCCAAGAGCTGGGTCTGCAGCTTCATCTGGTGCGTAGTGCCGACCAATGGGGCGAGCCCATCGAAAGCCACGAGCGTTTGCAGGCTTTTGAAGCTGCGCAACGCGCGCTTGCCTCTCATCCACGCGCCATGCTGTTGTTCGATGAAGTGGAGGATGTCTTTCGCCACAGCACGAACCGTCAGGGTAGCGCGGTGAGTCACAAGAGCTGGATCAATCGCCAACTGGACGAGGCAAAGTTGCCGTGCATCTGGATCGGCAATCGCACGGATTGCATGGACGATTCACAATGGCGCCGGTTTGACATGGCGATGGAGATTACGCCGCCACCCCGCCGTGCGCGGCGCGAACTGTTGGCACGCTTGTGTGAAGGTCACGCGATTGCGCCCGCCGTGTTTGATGACATCGCCTCATGCGAAGCCTTTGCGCCGGCGCACTACGCGCGTGCGGCAAAGATACTCAGCCGCTTGCCGGTGGCTGACGCTGCAACGGCGGAGCAGGTGCTGCTGGGATCGCTGAACGAGATGCTTTCATTACGAGGCATGCCATCGCTACGCCGTTCATCCGGACGGGTGGCGTTCGATCTATCGTTGCTGCGCGTGGATCAATCAGTCGAACGCGTGATGCAATCGCTGGAACGCCAGCCCAGCGCACGTCTGTGTCTGTATGGACCACCGGGTACGGGCAAGACGGCGCTTGCGTCGTATGTCGCCGACCGACTCGGCCGTCCTTTAGTGAAGCGTCGTGCCTCAGATCTGCTCAGCCCCTGGGTGGGAGAAACCGAAGCGCGCATTGCTTCGATGTTTCGGCAGGCCGAGCGCGAACAGGCGGTGCTGTGCTTAGACGAAGCCGACAGCTTTCTGCGTGACCGTGAAGGTGCGCAGCGCAGCTGGGAGGTTACGCAGGTCAATGAATTGCTCACGCAGATGGAGGAGTTCCAGGGAATCTTCATCGCCTCCACCAACCTTCTGGGAAGCATGGATGCAGCTTCACTGCGGCGTTTCGACTTCAAGTTGCGTTTTGATTGCATGGACCTGGGGCAACGACTTTCGCTGTTCGAGGCGTACGCGCAGCGGTATACACTACGCAGCAATCTGACTGATCACGAGCTGCGTCAAAGTCTGTCGCGATTGGATCAGCTGACGCCAGGTGACTACGCAGCTGTGCAGCGCCGGCTGGAGGCAGGCGATGACTGTAGCCGTCAGGATCTGCTGCAGTGGCTTCGCGCCGAGCACGAAATGAAACCCGGTATGCGCCGCCAGGCCATGGGGTTTGTGGCGTGATCGGCTTACCTACGGCGGATCACATCGCCGGACGCGTCCGCAACAACGCATCCACCGCCTGCTGCCACTGCGGTGAGCCGGGTTGTGACTGCGGCGCTTCCTGTCCGAGCTTGTGTTGCACAGCGCTGTTCCATTCCGCGGAACCGCGATCCGGTCCGTGGCCGTCGTCGCTGATGTGCAGGCGCTCGTCGACCCATTCGTACCATAGCGGTGAGCCGAGTTCGGCGTTGTCTGGCGTGCTCCGCGCCGTCGCCGTCGCCGTCGCCTTTGGCTGCGGCGGCTTCTGGTCGGGCGACGGCGAGGCTGGCGAGCACGCAGCGAGCAGCGCGAGAGGAAGCATGGCAAGGAAACGGCGCATGGCGGCCTCCAAAATTCCTGATCGGTCTTCGAGACTAACCGCTACCGTCAGCGCGGCGATGAATCCCGCCTGACGGCAAATATGAGAAGCGAGTTAAGCGAGGTGCGTTGGATGTAGCACTCGCTTATCGATCTCAGCTACGTGCGGCGACTTCGTCGATGTGCTTGAGCAGGTCGGCCGGATCCTCGTAGACGCGGAACGCACCGGCATCCTCCAGTTCTTCCTGGCCATAGCCACCGGAGAGCAGGCCGATGCCGAGTGCACGTGCGCGCTGAGCGGCGAGCATGTCCCAGATACTGTCGCCGATGACGAGGCTGTAGTGGATGTCCACGCCCAGTCGTTGTGCGGCCGTGATGAAAAGATCTGGATCGGGTTTGGCGTGACGCACTTGATCGCGCGTTACCACCGGCACCTTTGACGGATCGACACCGAGCGCTTCCAGGTTGTGCGCGGCCGTCTGCATGCGTCCACTGGTAGCGATAGCCCACGGGATGTCAGCGTCGGTCAGGAAAGCCAGCAGTTCGCGTGCGCCTGGCAGCGGGCGCACGGAGCCCTGCGTGGCCTGCCGGTTGTATGCCTCGGCGTGCCATGTGCGCAGGCGCGCCAGGCGTTCCTCAGTGATCTCCAGGCCGGTCTCGCGCAACAAGATGTTGGCGAACAGGCCGCCGCTCATGCCGATCTTGCGATGGATGCGCCACACGGACAGCTCCACGCCTTCGCGATCGAGTGCTTCCTTCCACGCCAGCACGTGCTGGTAAACGCTGTCGACGAGGGTGCCGTCGAGATCGAACAGGAAGGCGGTATCGGCGCGGGGCATGGCGGATTCGCTTGAGTGGGGTGGGCGTTACAGCGTAGCACCCGAATTTGTCTTTCCTGAGAAGCGTGACGCAACGCACGCGCTGATGTAGGCCCGTGTTTCGGATGACAGAAAATTCTTAATTGGCTGCCTAAGGTGGATTCCGTCGAACGGACGCATCCAGCCAGGGGGCAAGGAGTGAAAGCCACGACCGGGCCGGGCGCATTTCATGTGTCCGCTCGCCCGCACGCGACTCGCACGCCAGCCCCCGGTGGAACGTACGCCAGACGTACCGATCAACTGTCTAGGGGCAACGTCATGAAACGCATCGGTCTTTGGTTTGCAATGGGAACGCTGGCCGTGATGGCCACGAATGCCGTTGGTGCGAATGCCAGTGGCGCGAACGAAGCCACGGGCCGTCTAGGGTTCGTTGGTGCCATCGTCAATGAGGGCTGCAGTTCGAGCACGCCTTTGCTCGGTGTGCACGGCGGCATGGGCAGTTGTGGGTCGTCGGGCTTGACGCATGCCGTCTTTGCCGAGCAGACCGGCATGGCGAGCGACCATACCGGCATCGCCATGCTCGATTACTTCGTGGATCGTGCCGATGGTGATCGCAAGATGCTGGTGACGCGTCAGTACCGATAAATCGGCAACGGACGGCTGGCGATGACGTCAGCCGTTCGGCACCAGCGGCTTGCCTGCGTCGAGAACGGCCAGAGCGGCGGCGCCGAGCAGGCCCGGATCCGGGTGCATCATCGCGATGGTGGGCACCTGTTCCATGGTTTCGCGGAACCGGCCCTTTGCTTCAAAGCGTTCGCGGAAACCGCCGTGCTTCAACCACGGCAGCAGGATCGGCAGCATGCCGCCGGTGAGGAACACGCCGTCCCAGCCGCCAAGGCTCAGCACCAAGTCGCCAGCCACGCTGCCGAAAATGCCGGCGAGCGTTTCCACCGTGCGCACACACAGCGCATCGGTACCCGCTTCAGCGCGTGCGGTGATGTCTTCCGGGGTGTATTCCTCAGGGGGCTGGCCGGCAATGTCGGCCAGCGCGAGGTAAAGATTCACCAAGCCATTGCCGCAGATCATGCGCTCGCTGGACACGCGACCGAAACGCGCGTTGAGTCGATGCAGGATCTCCACATCTTCCGCCGTATGTGCGGCGAAGCCCGCGTGGCCGCCTTCGGTTTCCAGCACAATCCAACGGCCTTCGCGACGCATCAGCCCGGCCACGCCCAGGCCGGTACCGGGGCCGACCACCACGAAGGTCTGCGTATCGCTCGTGCCGAGGCCAGGTATGGCCTGCGTGCCCACGGAAGTGAGTTGTTCCTGCGTATGCAGCGGCACCGCCATGGCCTGCGCGGCAAAATCGTTGACCAGATGCACCGCTTCCATGCCCAATTCGGCCTGCAGCGCATGCGCCGCAACCTGCCAGGGGTTATTGGTGACCTTGACCGTTTCCCCTTCGCTCACGCGGCCCGCCGCAGCAATGACGGCGCGCGAGGCGGTGAGGCCGGTGTCGGTGAAGTACTGGCGAATCGCTTCGGCCAGTGAGGCGTGGTCCTTGACCCGGTAGCGGCGCACGCTGTCGTCCATCAGCGGATTGGCGCGGCCCGTGTCTGCCAGTGCAAATCGCACATTGGTGCCGCCGAGGTCAGCAAGCAGGGTCGGGGCGGCACGGGCTGGTGTTCTCATGGACGATCCTGCACTTGGGGAGACAGTAAGGGTGACTCCCTCTGGCTTTTTCGTCCAGTAGTGCAGTGCAGCGAATCGTGATCCTTCGGCCATTCGTTGGCGAATGGTCGGACGTCCGGCCGTCCATCGCGGACGAGGCTCTAGGGCTCGTCCGCGAGGGCAATGATCAGGTTGTGCTGAGGTAGGCCGGATGCGGGGCGTTGAAGCCAGCCTTCACCTGTCGAGAAGTTTCATCCGCAAGTACTTCCGAATCGCCACGCTCCAGTGCTTCCAGTGTGCGTTGGGCGATGTCGCCAGGGCTGGTCTTGGGCGCATCGACGTGGCTGACCATATCGGTATCGATGTAACCGGCATGGATGCCCAGCACCTGCGTGCCCTGTTCGCGCAGCTCGTTGCGCAGGCTGTTGGTCAGCGCCCACGCCGCCGCTTTGGATACCGAGTAGGCGCTCGTGCTGGACAGGCTCAGCCAGCTCAGTGCGGAAAGCATATTGACCAGCGCCCCGCCGCCGTTCTTCTTCAGCACGGGCGCGAACGCAACGCTCATCGCGTGGATGCCATAGAGATTGGTTTCCATGATGCGGCGGAGATTTTCCTGGCCGTCCTTCGCATCGAGCAACAGGGCGCCGCCGCTGATGCCCGCATTGTTGATCACGATGTTCACGTCCGAGGCGATCGCCGCAGCGGCGGCAACGTCCTCGGGGTTGGTCACGTCGAGTTTCACCGGTACGACGCCGGGCAGGGTGACGGTGGAAGGATCGCGCGCGCCGGCATAGACCTTCTGCGCGCCCGCGGCGAGCAGTGCCTTGGCGAAGGCGAGGCCGAGGCCGCGATTGGCGCCGGTGACGAGAACGGTTGAGCCTTGGATTTTCATGGAAGGGTGTCCGAGTGGTGGCTGGGGGTGGGTGATGTCTATTTATATGATTTGCATCATGTAAAGGGCGTTTCTCCCGCTTTCAAGGCCGGGCGGCAAGCGGTTTCACGGGATGCCGCTTCACCCAGGCATCACGAAAAGTCACTTGCATTCCGCAAGTTACGATTTATATGATGTACATCATTCAATGTAACACGGGCCGCTACCGTGCGCCGTACTGGTTTCAAGAACATGCAGTGCCCCATCGCCCAAGCCCTGGATCGGGTCGGTGACGGCTGGAGCATGCTGATCCTGCGGGATGCCTTTTACGGCCTGACCCGCTTCGACGATTTCCAGACCAGCTTAGGGATTGCCCCCAACATCCTCAGCCGCCGTCTGGCGCTGTTGGTGGAAATGGGCATGCTCGAGCGCCGCCGCTACAGCAACCATCCGGTGCGCCACGATTACGTGCTCACCGAGTGCGGGCGCGATTTCCGCCCCGTGCTGCTGGCGATGATGGCTTGGGGCAACCGCCACTTCTCGCCCGAGGGCCACGCCATCGAACTGGTCGATCGGCAGACCGGCCAGGTGGTCGAGCCGATGTTCGTCGATCGCCATACGGGCGAACCCATCACGCGAGAACGCCACCAGATGCGTGCCGGCCCGGCGGCCGACGAGCGCATGCGGGCGCGCATCGCGTTCAGAAATTCACGCCCAGTCCCTTCCGATCCCACCCCTCCGGAGTCAACGTCATGAATGCCGCTACTGCTGCCGAGCGCGCGGATAGCCCCGCCCTAGTCGAACCTGTTCCGCGTCAGCGGAAGAAACACATCCTGCGCCTCGCCATCGGGATCGCGCTGATCGCTGGCGTCGTCTATGGCACCCATTGGTGGACGGTCGGCCGCTTCATCGAAAACACCGACGACGCCTATGTCGGTGGCGACGTCACTGTCATCGGTCCCAAGGTGCCGGGCTATATCGCCCAGGTCGCAGTGACCGACAACCAACGCGTGCACGCAGGCGACCTGCTGGTGAAGATCGACGATGGCGATTATCGCGCCGCGCTGGCCAAAGCGGATGGCGCCGTCGCAGCACAGCAAGCCTTGCTCGCCAACCTCGATGCGAACGAGAAACTGCAGGAGGCGGTGATCCGCCAGGCGCAGGCAGGTGTCAGCGCAGCCGACGCGGAAACGCAACGCTCGCGTGACGACGAAGCACGCTATCGCGATCTCTCCAGCCGTTCCGCCGTCTCCATCGAAAGCGCGCAGCGCGCGGACGCGACCTACAAGACGGCTCGCGCTACATCAGACAAGGCGCAGGCCGCACTCGTGGCCGCGCAGCGGCAGATCGACGTCATCGAATCGCAGAAGCAGCAGGCGAGGGCAGCCTTGCAACAGGCCAAAGCCGAGCAGGACATCGCCCGCCTCAATGAGGGATACACCGAGCTGCGCGCGCCGGTCGACGGTGTGGTCGGCAATCGCCGTGCCCGCACGGGCGCCTACGCGGCAGCCGGCACGCAACTGTTGTCGGTGGTGCCCGCCCGCGGCCTGTGGGTAGACGCCAACTTCAAGGAAGACCAGCTCGCACGCATGCACGCCGGGCAGTCGGTCGAGATTCGCGCGGATGTCCTGCCGGGACGCGTGTTCCGTGGTCATCTGGTCAGCCTCGCGCCTGCCACCGGCGCGCAGTTCAGCGTGTTGCCGCCCGAGAACGCCACCGGCAACTTCACCAAAGTGGTGCAGCGCGTGCCGGTGCGCGTGGTGCTGGATGACAAGGACGGTCAACTCGGTACGCTGCGCCCAGGTCTTTCAGTGATCGCAAACGTGGACACGCGTGGTGGCGTAGGCACGCCATGAACGCCGTCGCCGGCCGCATGCCGTTCTCCGCGCCGATCGATCCGGCGTCCTTGAGTACATCACAGAAGATCTTCGCCTTCGCAACCATGTGCGTAGGCATGTTCATCGCATTGCTGGACATCCAGATCGTGTCCGCGTCGCTGCGCGACATCGGCGGTGGGCTGTCCGCCGGTACGGATGAAACGGCGTGGGTACAAACCAGTTACCTGATCGCCGAGATCGTAGTGATTCCGCTCTCCGGTTGGCTGTCGCGCGTGATGTCCACACGCTGGCTGTTTGCCGCCTCCGCCGCAGGCTTCACCATCACCAGCATGCTGTGTGGTGTCGCCTGGGACATCAAGAGCATGATCGTGTTCCGCGCGCTGCAAGGGTTCCTCGGCGGTTCGATGATCCCCACCGTATTCACCACCGCGTTCGTGTTCTTCCATAACAAGCAGCGCGTGATTGCGGCGGCCACCATCGGCGCCATCGCTTCGCTCGCACCCACGCTGGGGCCCACGCTGGGTGGTTGGATCACCGACAACAGCTCGTGGCACTGGCTGTTCTTCATCAACCTCGTGCCCGGCATCTTCGTCACCGTGGCCGTGCCCATGTTGGTGAACATCGATCGCCCGGATGTCTCACTGCTGCGCAACGCCGACTACCTTGGCATGGTGTTGCTTGCCCTTTTCCTCGGTTGCCTGGAATACACGCTGGAAGAGGGTCCGCGCTGGAACTGGTTCAGCGACCAGGTCATCCTCGCCAATGCATGGGTGTCCGGCCTGGCGGGCGTGGCTTTCGTGGCGCGCAGCCTCACGTACGAGCACCCGGTGGTGGATCTGAGTGCATTGCGCGACCGCAACTTTGCGCTCGGCTCGTTCTTCTCCTTTGTCACCGGCATCGGTCTGTTTTCCACCATCTATCTCACGCCGCTGTTCCTCGGACGCGTGCGCGGTTACAGCGCGCTGCAGATCGGCGAGGCGATCTTCTCCACCGGTGTGTTCCAGATCTTGAGCATTCCTTTGTATGCGTTCCTGGCACGACGCTACGACTTGCGCTGGATCATGATGGTGGGGCTCGCGCTATTTGCGGTGTCGATGTGGGACTTCTCGCCCATCACGCACGACTGGGGCGCGCATGAACTGCTCCTGCCACAAGCCTTGCGCGGCATGGCACAACAGCTCGCCGTGCCGCCGGCCGTCACGTTGACGCTCGGTAGTCTCGCACCCGCACGGCTAAGGCTAGCCTCGGGCCTGTTCAACCTGATGCGCAACCTGGGTGGCGCCATCGGCATTGCCGTATGCGCCACCATCCTCAACGACCGCACCAACCTGCATTTCTACCGGTTGGCGGAACACCTCAACACCAGCAATGAAGCGATGAATGGCTGGCTGGCGCAAACCAACGCGCATCTGGCCGAGCTGGGGCAGGGTGACGTTGACGGATCGTTGCACCAACTGTGGCAACTGGCCTATCGCGAGGCGCAGACCTTGTCCTACGCCGACGCGTTTCTCGCCATCGGGCTGTGCTTCGTCATCGCCACGGCCATGGTGCCGCTGATGCGCAAAGTGGCGCCGCCGGCCGCCCCCTCCGCGGATGCGCACTGAACCTCTTTCTCTTCTCGAGATATCACGATGAACACTTCGCTTTCGTCCCATGTCGGCGTGTCACGCTTATCGTCGCGTCGTTTCACCCTGCGCATGGTGGCGATCGGCGCGGCGATGGTGGGGCTGGCCGGCTGTACGGTCGGCCCTGACTACGTGCGCCCGGACATCCAATCCAACACCCAGTATGCAAGCCACGCCCAGTTGGAGGCGCGCGAGGCGGTGCGTGTCGCGCCTACGCTTGATGTGTGGTGGCAGGGTTTTGATGATCCCGAACTCACGCGCATCATCGGCCGCGTCATGGCGCAGAACCTCGACCTCGCTGCCGCCATGGCGCGCGTGGATCAAGCCCGCGCCGCCGCGCGCGAAGCAGGCGCGCAGCTCGCACCGCAAGGCAGCCTCGACGGGCAGGTCACGCAGCTATACCAATCCACCAAGAGCCCGCTGGGCGAGATCGCCAGCCAGTATCCCGGCTACAAACGCACACAGACGCTGGAGAACATCGGTGTGGGCGCGAGCTGGGAATTGGACCTCGCCGGCGGCCTGCATCGCGGTGCGGAAGCCGCCGATGCCGAGGCGCAAGCGGCGGAGGCAAATCAGGATGGCGTGCGCATCTCTGTCGCCGCCGAAGCGGCCGACAGCTATTTTCAGGTGCGCGGCGCGCAGGAACGCATCCGCCTCGCACAACAGCAGCTCGACACGGAAACGCAGTTGCTGGAGCTAGTGAAGGTGCGCCTGGCCGGCGGTCTTGCCACCTCGCGCGAAGTAGCGCAGGCACAGGCGCTGGTCCTGCAGGCGAAGGCCACATTGCCGCCATTGCGCACCACGCTGGCGCAGCAACTCAATCGCCTCGACGTGCTGATGGGGGCCGCGCCCGGCACCTATGCCATCGAACTGAAGGACAGCCCGCAAACGTATAGCGTGCCCGCCATCACCACCGACGGTGGTCCGGCGATGCTGTTGCGCCGTCGCCCCGATGTGATCGCCGCCGAGCGCCGTCTTGCCGCATCCAATGCGCGCATCGGCATCGCCGTCGCCGAGTACTACCCCAAGGTATCGCTAGGCGGCCTGCTCGGCTTCGATAGCCTGCACAGTAGTTCGCTGTTTTCCTCGCAGGCCTTCCAGCCGCAGGCTGTGCTCGGCCTGCACTGGCGCTTGTTCGACTTTGGACGTGTCGACGCGGAGGTAGCGCAGGCCAAGGGCGCCAACGCCGAAGCGCTCGCGCTGTATCGCCAGTCCATGCTGCGCGCCACCGAAGACGTGGAGAACGCCATCGTTTCGCTGGCCGAACTGGAAGCGCAGCACCGCGACCTTACCGATGAAGTGAAGGCACACGAAGTGGCACGTGCCGCCGCACAGGATGCCTACAAAGGCGGCGCCATCAGCCTGATCGAAGTGCTGGACGAAGATCGCCAGCTACTCACCTCGCGCGATCAGCTCGCACGCGTGCACGCCGACGATGCCCGCGCCGCTGTCGCCACGTTTCGCGCGCTCGGTGGTGGATGGTCGGGCAGTGATGCCGGTAACGAACCCGTGGCGGAGCGCTGAGCGTCGCCACGGAAAGGCCTACTTGTTCGTCACCGGCGTGCCGGCCTGATCCTCGGCATTGGGGCCGGGCGCATCCGATCCGTGCTGGCGTGGATCGTAGCCTGTCATCAAGGGTTGCCCCGCGGGCGGGAGGTCGCGCAGTCGCGCCACATCCTGTGCGGACACCGCGCCGCCATGGTTACCCCAGCTCGAACGCACGAAGCTGAGGATGTCGGCGATCTGCTGGTTGTTCAGGCGTTCGCGGAAAGCAGGCATCGTGAACTGCGTGGGAGCATCGCGGCCCGACGGCATGGTGCCGCCGTGCAGTACCAGACGAACGGCTGAGCCCGCGTTCTCACCATTGAGCACGGGGTTGCCGGCTAGTGCGGGGTACACCTGTCCATAGCCGTGGCCATCCGTGCGGTGGCAGGTGGCGCAGTTGTCCACATAAAGCTGCGCGCCCGAGGCGCTCACATTGCCGCTGCTCAGTGCGGTGTGCGTGGCATCGCTGTACGTCACCGCCTGTTCCTCGCGTGCGGGCGGCAGTGACTTGAGGAAGTGCGCGATGGCGGCAAGGTCCGGGTCGCTCATGTACTGCGTGCTGTGCTCGACCACGTCGCTCATGCCGCCGAACACAGCGCTGCGCTCCGAGCGTCCGCTCTTGAGCAGCACGCCGATCTCTTCTTCGCTCACGCTGCCCAGGCCGCTGGCGAGTTCGCCGCGCAAGCTGGGTGCAACCCAGTTATCGCTCTCGCCACCACTCAGGTAGGCCGTGCCTTGGTTGGGCCCCAGCGCCTTCTCTTGCAGGGTGAACGAACGCGGCGTGTGGCAGGCGCCGCAATGGCCCAGGCCTTCCACCAGGTATTGGCCGCGCGCGAGCGTGGCATCGCCTGTGGCGGCCGTCTCCACCGGCGTCACCTTGGGCGCGAAGAACCAGCGCCAGTAAGTGAGCGGCCAGCGCATGGAAAGCGGCCACACGATGCCTTCCGCTTTGTTCTCCTGTTTCACCGGCTGCACGCCGTGCATGAAGTACGCGTACAGCGCCTGGATATCCTGGTCGTTGACCTTCGCGTACGAGGGATACGGCATGGCCGGATACAGCGTGTGGCCCTCATCGTCGATACCGCGCCGCACCGCGCGCTCGAACTGCCCGTAGGTGAACTTGCCGATGCCGGTATCCGGATCGGGCGTGATGTTGTTGCTGTAGATGGTGCCAATGGGTGAGGCAATGGCCAGCCCGCCCGCGAACGGCTGGCCGCCCGGTGCGGTATGGCAGGCTGCGCAATCACCGACGCGCGCAAGGTACTCGCCTTGCTTGATCTGGTCAGGCGTGGCCTCCGGTGCCTTGGCGGCTGGATCGCCACCACCGCCAGGAAACAGCATGGCGACCGCCCACGCGATCACCACCAGCACGATAAGCACGACGATGAGGCGCAACAGGCCGCTTCCGCTACGACGACGAGGCTTGCCAAAGGTGTTCATGCCTGCACCAGAGGACCGGGTTGCTTGAGGTAGGTCTCACGAATGGCCTTGACGGACATATAGGTGAGGCCGCCGATGAGGCCCGTCGGGTTGTAGCCCAAGTTCTGCGGGAACGCCGATGCGCCGGTGACAAACACGTTGGACACGTCCCAACTCTGTTGAAAGCGGTTGAGTGCGCTGATGTCGGGCGATGCTCCCTGGATCACGCCGC
This sequence comes from Dyella sp. AD56, assembly GCF_002878475.1. Lineage (NCBI taxonomy): Bacteria > Pseudomonadati > Pseudomonadota > Gammaproteobacteria > Lysobacterales > Rhodanobacteraceae > Dyella > Dyella sp. AD56. The sequence continues at coordinate 42,541 of NZ_NRDP01000006.1, read as the reverse complement.
CGGTGGTGTGCGTGGTCTGGTATTGCCGGATGTCGTAATGGTCCCCCGGTTTGCGCAGCGTCAGCGACGTCGCCTTGGGGTTCATCTGCTTGACGATTTCCTGCGCGCGCTCCGTCACGAACTGGGACATCTTGTATTCGTTGTCGTGCCAGTCGAAGGTGATGCGCAGCAGCGGCAGGCCGAAAGCGTCCTTGTAGGTCGGGTCTAGATCCAGGTAGCGATCGCGATAGGACATCACCGAACCATGCGTGGCCACGGTGGTGGCGTGCAGGTAATTGTCCTTGGCGGCCTTCTTCCATCCCGCGCCCCAGGACGGCGTGCCGGGCGGCACGATCAATTGCTGGATCGGGCGGCCGCCGGTCTGTCCGCCATAGATGTAAGCGCCACCGACGAAGCCGTGCGGCCCGTGGTCGAAATGGTCGGAGTTGAAATCGTCGACGATCTGCACGCCCCCCGAGCCGCCGCCGATGAAGGGGTTGATCGCCACGTCCTTGTCGAAGAACACGCCGATGCTGCTCATCATCTGGTACGCGTAGTTCTTGCCGATCACACCCTTGCCGGTGCTTGGGTCGTACGGTGTGCCGATACCCGAGAGCAGCATCAGGCGCACGTTGTGCATCTGGAACGCCGAAACGATCACTAGATCCGCCGGCTGTTCCACCTGTTGGCCCTGCGCGTCGATATAGGTGACGCCCGTGGCACGCTTGCCGCTGGAATCGAGGTTGATCTTGGTGACGTGGCTGTGTGTGCGCAGCTCGAAGTTCGGCTTGCGCATCAGCACCGGGAGAATGGTCGTCTGCGGCGACGCCTTGGAATACATGAAGCAACCGAAGCGCTCACAATAGCCGCACAAGTTGCACGGCCCCAGCCGGACGCCGTGCGGATTGGTATACGGGCGTGAGGCGTTATCGGAGGGCTGCGGAAACGGGTGGTAGCCGACCGCGCGCGCCGCATCGGCGAACAGTTTCGCGCCGTAGGTGTCGGCCACGGCCGGGTTGGGGTACGGCTTCTTGCGCGCACCTTCGAACGGATTGCCACCCGGCTTGATGTCGCCGTTGAGGTTGCCTGCCGTGCCGGAGGTACCGCACAGATATTCGAATTGCTCCAGGTACGGCTCCAGCTCGTCGTAGGCGACGCCGTAATCCTGGATCTGCATGTCGTCAGGCATGAACTTCTGCCCGTAGCGCTTGCTGATGTGGCTGTGGATCTCCAGGTCTTCGGGCGAGGGCCGGTAGTGCTGACCGTTCCAGTGAATACCCGCGCCGCCCACGTTGTTGCCGAACAGAAACGAGCCGTACTGACGGTAGGGCACGGCCGTATCACTTACCGCGTGGCGAACCGTAACGGTTTCGCGCGCCAACGGCTGAAACAGTTCGCCGCGAATGCCATAAGCGAGTTCGTCGGCGTTGTGTGGATAGGTGAAGTCGGGCGAAGTGTCGCGATAAGCGCCACGTTCCAGCGCCAGGATCTTCAGCCCTGTATCGGCCAACTCGATGCCCATGATGGCGCCGGTCCAGCCGAAGCCGACGATGACAATATCGACCGGTTTCATGCGGATCATGACTTGGCCCCTTCGATCGACACCGGCCCGAACGGATACACCTTGCCCGGCTGTTCCACCCAGTCGGCGAAATCCGCGCGTGCGCCGGGGAAGCCGATCATCTTCCAGGCACCCATCTGCTTGTTGCCACCGTACATCGGGTCGGCGAAGTAGCCTTCCTTGGTGTTGGTGAGCAGCTGAGTGAAGAACGCCGCAGTGGGAACGTCATCCAGCTTGATCTCGCCCTTCTCCAACTGGTGCAAGATGGCGTCGCGCTGATCGGCTGGCAGTGCCGCGAACTTCTGGTTGTGCTGCTTCTGGCACCAGTCATCGATAGCCGCGATGCCCTTGCGATAGAGCTCGCGCGGGGTGTAACGCAACTGATACCCGAGCGTTGGCGGCGAATCGGGAACGAAGGGGCCCTGCATATACCAGAGGCCACCATGGCCATAGGCCGCTTCCATCTGGCGGTCGAGGAACTCGGGAACACCTGCTTCCACGGCGCCGGGGCCATCCTCGTTGGAAGGAATCAGGCGGTCCACCGCCGCCTCCAGGAAGTCCCACTCGGGTGCGGTGAAGTAACGCGGCGCGTACTTGGGTCCGGCAGCGACCGCAGGTGTTACCGCGGTGCCGCTCTGCGTCTGCGCGATGGCTGCCGTGCCCATCAGGCTGACCGCTGGAACCGCCACCAGTGATTGCCGCAGAAAGTCGCGGCGCGAAGGCGAACTGGGTTGCTTGCTCGACATGACATCCCCTAATAGCAGACGCGCGACGTGCCCAGACATGCTGACGCGACAGGTGACTGCAAAACGTGAAAATCCGTTGACATGTCGACGCACCGAAACAGCATGGCGCAGGGCATTTCCAAGCGGATCGCGCGACCATCCTTCACGGTATGTCGACCGCGCACATGACGACAATCAAACTTCATGGTGTCACCCGACGCGTGCAGGGACCGATGGACGTCGGTCGTAATGCGGTTCGGGCCCAGGGGTGGTGTGGCGCTTCCCTGTATCCGGGTGACAGTGAGGTCGGTCCGACATGGAGTGTGTCCCCCGATGATCCTGCGAGCCGTACGAGGCGTGGCCAACATCACGCGCATGGAACCACGCGTTTCAGGGACGGCGTTCGTCGTTTTCCCCACGCAACTATTTTTATCGCCGTCTTCGCTTCGCGCCCTTTGCGCGACGGCGGGCACGCGTTTGACCCCTTGACCTATCGGGAGCCACGTCATGGCAGATCAGAAGCGCAAGATTGGCGTTGTAGCGGCTACCTTCCTGGTGGCGGGCAACATGATGGGCTCGGGTGTATTCCTGTTGCCGGGCAGCCTGGCCAAGATCGGCACCGTGTCGATGTGGGGCTGGGTGGTTACCACCATTGGCGCGCTGTTGCTGGCCTTTGTGTTTGCCAAGCTGGGGCGCCTCGCCCCCAAGGCGGGCGGTCCCTACGCCTACGCGCGTGATGCGTTCGGCCCCTACATGGGCTTCCAGACCAACACCATCTACTGGTTCGCCAACTGGATAGGCAACGTGGCACTGCCTGTCGCGGCAGTGGGTTACTTCAGCTATTTCATCCCAGCGTTGTCGCAACCGATGGTGCGCACCGTGGTGGTGCTGGTGCTTATCTGGCTGTTTACCTTCGCCAACATCCTCGGCGCGCAGGTGGTCACGCGTATCCAGTCGATCACCACGTCCTTTGCGCTGATACCGCTGTTTGGTATCGCCATCTTCGGCTGGTTCTTCTTCAAGAGCGACCTGTTCTCCGGCGCGTATAACGTCACAGGCAAGGGCGATTTCCAGGCGATCTCCGGTGCGGCCTCGTTAACGCTATGGGCCTTTATCGGCGTGGAGTCCGCGTCGGTGTCGGCTGCAGTGGTGAAGGATCCCGAGAAGAACGTCGCCATCGCCACCATCGCAGGCGTGGCACTCGCTGCCGTGGTGTACATCTCCAGCTCCGCCGTGATCATGGGCATGATCCCCAACGATCAGCTTCAAGTAGCCGATGCGCCCTTCGCGCTGGCGGCGCAGGTCGCCATCGGCAACATCGGTGGCGGCGTGGTGAGCCTGTGCGCGGCGCTGGGCGCTGGCGGCTCGCTGGGCGGCTGGATCCTGCTGACCGCGTTGAGCGCCAAGGCCGCCGGCGACGATGGCCTGTTCCCGAAGATCTTCAGCAAGGCTAATAAGGACGACACACCCGTGCAGGGCCTGCTGATCGTGGGCGTGCTGATGTCGCTGATCGTGCTGGTCACCGCCGCGTCACCGTCGGCGTCGGAACAGTTCGAAGTGATCACGCAGGCCGCGGTGGTGCTGACCCTGTTGCCTTACATCTATTCCTGCGTTGCCTGCTATTTCGCCGTGGACCTGAGCCACACCACGGTCCACACGGGCATCTACTGGGTGCTCACCAGCATCACCGTGGTGTATTGCCTGTGGGCCATCTTTGGCACCAACGGCCAGATGGTGACCTACGCCTTCCTCTTCATGCTGTTCATCAGCGTGTTCTATCCGTTCTTCAGCGAACAGCGCCGGAAGGACAAGGCCTCACGGGCCACGCTACCCGGCACGCCGCGCACCTGATCATCGTTTCCCCTCGCCCCCGCGTTTGATGGAGTCTGCACATGTATTTCAACGCCCTGGATTACCCCGTCGTCATCATCGATGCCGACTACGAATCGCCGCGTATCAACGGCATCCTCATCCGCGCGCTGGCGGACGAGATCCGCGGCTACGGCCATCGCGTACTGAGTGGCCTCACCATGAGCGACGCGGAAGCGGGTGCGCGCACGTACAACGCGGCGTCGGCGGTGCTTATCTCCATCGATGGCGAAGAGGAAGGCCCGCACCAGTTCGACCGCCTGTACGACTTCCTCAACACCCAGTTGGCCTACCGCGAGAACCTGCCCATCTTTCTGTACGGCGAGCGCCGCACGGTGGAGCAGATTCCCACCAAGCTGCTTAGCATCACGCACGGCTTCATCTTCCTCTATGAAGATACCAAGGCCTTCATCGCCAAACAGGTGATGCGTGCAGCCGACGAGTACATGGACAACCTGATGCCGCCGTTCTTCAAGGCGCTGGTGCATCACGCGGCGGAGTCGAACTACTCGTGGCATACGCCGGGCCATGGCGGCGGCGTGGCGTTCACCAAGTCAGCGGAAGGGCGTGCCTTCCATCAGTTCTTCGGCGAGAACACCTTTCGCAGCGATCTGTCCGTGTCAGTGCCGGAACTGGGTTCGCTGCTCGACCACACCGGCCCGGTCAAGGCCGCCGAAACAGAAGCCGCGCGCAACTTTGGCGCGGACCACACCTTCTTCGTCACCAACGGCACCTCGACGGCCAACAAGATCGTGTGGCACGGCACGGTGGCACGTGGCGACGTGGTGTTCGTGGATCGCAACTGCCATAAATCGCTGCTGCACTCGCTGGTGATGACCGGCGCGGTGCCGGTGTACTTCATACCCAGTCGCAACGCGCACGGCATCATCGGGCCGATCAGCCTGGATCAGTTCGATCCCAAGGCCATGGCCAAGGCCATCGCGGCCAATCCGCTGGCTAGCAAGGTGGCCAAGGCCAAAGGTAAGGACTTCAAGCCCAAGATCGCCGTGGTAACCAACTCCACCTACGACGGTCTTTGCTACAACGTGGAAAAGATTGCCAAGGACATCGGCGGTGGCGTCGATTTCCTGCATTTCGACGAGGCCTGGTACGGCTACGCCGCCTTCCACGAGATGTACGACAACCATTACGCGATGGCCAAGGGCAAGCCGCGCGATCAGGACCCCATCATCTTCGCCACGCAGTCCACGCACAAACTGCTCGCGGCGTTCTCGCAAGCCTCGATGATCCACGCGCGCAACAGCCGCACGCGCGCGCTGGACGCAGAGCGCTTCAACGAGTCCTTCATGATGCACACGTCCACCTCACCGCACTACGGCATCATCGCCTCATGCGATGTCGCCTCGCGCATGATGGAAGGACGCGCCGGCCGGAGCCTGATCGAACAGATGCATAAGGAAGCCATTGCCTTCCGTCGCGCCGTGCTGCACGTGGGCGATGACATCAAGAAGGGCGACTGGTGGTTCAGCGTATGGCAGCCGGATGGCCTGCAAGAACGGTTGGACGAGGGCGAGCGCGCTGGCCAGCCCGTCAGCACCAAGCAGGCCGATTGGAAGCTGGCGCCCAAGGCTGCGTGGCATGGCTTCGGCGAACTGGCGCGCGATTACGTGATGATCGACCCGATCAAGGTCACCCTGGTGATGCCGGGCCTGACCATGGACGGCAAGACGCAGAAACAAGGTATTCCCGCCGCGGTGGTGAGCCGCTTCCTGTGGGGACGCGGCATTACGGTGGAGAAGACCAACCTCTACTCCTTCCTCATCCTGTTCTCCATGGGTATTACCAAGGGCAAGTGGAGCACGCTCACCACCGAGCTGTTGGCCTTCAAGGAGCTGTACGACGCCAACGCGCCGCTCAGCAAGGCGCTGCCATCGCTAGTGGAGGAGAACCCCACCGCGTACGCCAACACCGGCCTGCGTGAACTGTGCGACGCGCTGCACGCGTTCAACACCAAGAACAAGGTGGCCCAGGTGATGCGCGAAATGTACGTCGAGCTGCCGGAGCCGGTACTCGCGCCGTGGGAAGCCTACGACCGCCTGGTGCGCGGCGAAGTGGAGCGCGTGGAGATCGACAAGCTGGCTGGCCGCATCGCGGCGACCATGTTGGTGCCGTATCCGCCGGGCATCCCGGTGATCATGCCGGGTGAAAAATTCGGCGCGAAGGATTCGCCGATCATCGAAAGCCTGCGTACGGCCAAGGAGCAGAACGAGCGCTTCCCCGGGTTCGAGTCCGACATCCACGGCTTGATCATCGAGCAGGATAAGGACGGCCCGCGGTATGTGGTGGAGGTGTTGAAGAAGTAGGTCGAGAGGCGCGCCAGCCATCCAGGCAGGCGCGCCCTCAAGCTCGTCATTCCGGCGCAGGCCGGAATCCAGTAACCGTCGTATCCGGTTTTCGCCGAGCGTCGTGCGAAAACCCGACGTGGTCGCCACTGGATTCCGGCCTGCGCCGGAATGACGATGTCGCCTAACCGGGCTCTGGTGGTGAGGCTGAAGGCAGCGCGAATAAGGCCGAATACTTCGTCACATTCCTATCCCTCACCGTCATTCCGGCGAAGGCCGGAAGTGCTTTATCAACAGCCGAATGGCTGGTCATCCAGTGCCTTTGCTCTTGGCCTTCCAATCGCCACTTCCCGCACCCGACCCTTCAAGCTACGTTCGCTCCATGCCCATGGACAACTCCCGCGAACAACGCCTGCTGCGCCTTTCCATCGGCATCACGCTCTTGGTCGGCGTGGCCTGCGTCGCTGTGGGTGTACTGATGCAATCGCAGGCCATCGCATTCGATGGCTTCTACTCCTTGGTAGACGTGGTGCTCACCGCCGGGTCACTGGCGGTATCGCATCTGGTTACCAGCGAGGGGAGCCGCCGCTTCCAGTTCGGCTACTGGCACCTCGAACCGCTGGTGCTGGTGTTCAACGCCGCCGTGCTCACCGTCATTTGCAGCTACGGTGGCTTTACCGCCTTGCATGGGTTGATGACCGGCGGCCACGAACTAGCTTTCGGTTTCGGCGCCGCGTGGGCCGCTGTCATGGGCATGGCGAGCTTCGCCATGGCGCTTTATGTGCGCCGCGAATCCAAAGCGCTCGGCTCGGTGTTGTTACAGCTCGATGCGAAAGGCTGGTTTATCGGCGGCGCCATCAGCCTCGCGGTGCTGGTGGGTTTCGTGCTGGCCGCGGTGATCAAGGGCGGCCCGTTGGACGACTGGACCCGCTACATCGACTCCGCCGTTCTGCTGTTACTGACCTTGGCCTTGTTGCCGCTGCCGTTGGGTAGCCTGTGGCAGGCATTGCGCGAAGTGCTGCAATTGGCGCCCGATGCACTCGACCAACGCGTGCGCGACGTGATGGAGTCGCTGGTGCAGGAGCGGGGCTATCTCGAGTTCACCAGCTACGTGGCTAAGATCGGCCGCATGCGCTTCATCGACATCCATATCCTGGTGGAATCGTCGCGGCCGCTAGGTGACATGGGTGACGTCGACGAGGTGCGTAGCGAAATCGCCCGCCGCATCGGCAGCGACATTCGCGTCGAATGGCTCACCATCGTCTTCACCGGCCGGCGGGAGTGGCTGTAACTGCCGTAGCGCGGCGTCACCCCCGCTTCTGCAGCCAATCCCCCAGTTGCTTCAACACTTGGCTGCGCGCCGGCTCCGCCTCGTTGAACAGCTCGTGATAGAGCGCATCGAAATAGCGCGTGGTGAGCTGGCTGCCCGCCCAGTTGCCGGAGGAGAAATCCCGGCTGCCGGCAGGGTTCACCAGTTTGTCCGAGCCCGCCACCAGCAGCAGCGTTGGAATAGCGAGCTTGCCGGCATCCGCCACCGAGGCATCGCCCGCACGGAAGATGAAATCCGCCAGCCGCGGCGTGATCCAGCCATGGCGCAGCGGATCGGCGCGGTACGCCGATTCCACCTGCGGGTCGTGCGAGAGCTTGTCGAACGGCAGCCCGTTGGGCAGCGGCAGGCTGGGCAGCACCTTCGAGAGCACGGCGGCCAGCTTCTGCCGCCATGCCGGCTCCCACGTGCGCAGGGCAGGGGAGGACAGCACCAGGGCCGGCGGCTCCAAGCGGCGGTCGAGCACGCCGCGTGCGGCGACCAGCCCGCCCATGCTGTGGCCGAGCAACAGCGGGCGCTTGGGCTGGGTGTTGGCGTAATCGTTGTAGACGGTGGCCAGGTCTTCCAGCAGGTCGTTGCCATGGGACAGCGCCCCGCGTCGGCCGGGTGTCTGGCCGTGGCCGCGCTGGTCGTAGCTGCGTACGGCGAACCCCCGGGTCCGGAACCAGGTGGCCAGGCGCTGGTAGCGGCCGCTGTGCTCACCCAGCCCGTGCACGATGAGCACTGCATCCTGCGCGCGGCTGTTCGGCCAGTCGCGCACAAACAGGGGCTGGCCGTCGGCCATGGTCAGGAGTTGGCTGCGTTCGCTGCCGTGGTCGCCCGGGTGGTTCACATCGCGTTCTCGACGGGAAAGCCTCGCATTCTGCAACAAGCCGTGCGGGTTTTGCCTCCTCGCCGTGCAGGCAAAGAAAAAGGGAGCGGCAAGCCGCTCCCTTGATGCACTGCACGATCGGCGCTTGGCGGCCGATCAGAAGTCCGCGCGGAACTCCACGCCAATGATGCGCGGGTCGTTGACGAACGCGGTGCGGTTGTCGAAATCGATCGCACCGGTGATGTACTGCTTGTTGGTGATGTTGCGGCCGTACAGGGCGATCTCGCGCTTGCCGAAATCCCAGTTGTAGCCCACGCGCACGCCACCCTGCAGCATCGGCTTGCCGCGGAATTCTTCCGAGTCATACAGGAAGAAATTCACTTCGCTGCGGTAGGTCCAGTCGGTGTAGATGAAGAACTCACCGCTCTCGCCGTACGGGATGCCGTAGCGCGCGGTGAGGTTGCCGATCCATTCCGGCGCATTCGGCAGCGAGTTGCCGTTGATCAGCACGTTGCCGTTCGCATCCAGCGGGTTGAGGATGGTGCAACCTGCGCCGCACGGCGCCACCGCCAGGGTGGGGTCTTCCAGCTTGGTGTGGTTGTAGCTGCCGCCGGCCGTGAGAATGAAGTTCGGCGTGACATACGCCTCCATATCGAACTCAGCGCCGTGGCCCTGCGTCTCCTTCGCATTCACCAGGCGCGTCACGTTCAGGTCGCCGCCCACTGCGGTGAGCTGCTGGTTGTGCATGGTGTAGTCGAAGATGTCTGCATTGAAGCGCAGGCGGTTGTCGAAGCTGGTGGTCTTGACGCCCAGTTCGTACGAGGTGATCGTCTCCGGCTTGGCCTGCGAGATGAAGTCCGCGAAAAGCACGCGGCCCTGCACGCTCGGCGCGCGGAAGCCGTTGGCGACGCGGCCGTACACGTTGACGTTCTGGTTCACCGCCCACGTACCGGTCAGGTCACCGCTCCAGCGCGAATCGTGCGGGTTGGCGCCCAGCGACAGCGGGCCAGAGCCGATCGGCGACAGGATGCGGTCCACGTGGAAGTCACGCGAGTCATGCGACCAACGCGCACCGGCGCGCACGTCGAAGTCGTCGGTGAGGTGATAGTCGGTGGAGCCGAACAGCGCATACGCGGTGGTCTTCTGACTCTGCTGCGCGTAACCATCCAGTGCGTGGTTATCGAGCGTGTTGTAGTCGTAATTGACGATCGCGATGTTTTCGTTGAAGTAGTACGTGCCCACCTGCCAGTTCAGGCGATCCTGCGGATTGCTCGCCAGGCGAAATTCCTGCGTGATCTGGCGATCGTGCGGCAGCGCATCGGCCGTTTCCGACGGAAACGGCGTCACGTATGGCAGCTGACTCGGGTTCTGCGCAACAGCGATACCGCCGTCGACGTCGCCGAGGCTGTACGTATCGGCCTTCTCGAAGCCGGTGATCGAGGTGAGCGTGTAGTCACCCAGATTCCAGGTGAGGTGCACATTGCTGCCCCAGGTGAACAGGTGCTGGCGGTTGTTGCCATCCTGATACACCACGTTGCGATCGAAGCCCGGCACAAAACTATCCGAGCCCAGCGGAATCGCGTTGGCGCGGTTCACCATGGCGCTGCCATCGAGCCAGCGCGCGTGCACGTTGATCAGTGCGTTGAAATCCTGCACGTCATACATGGCCTGGAAACGCACGGCGCGGTCGTTGTAGCCGCCCAGCGCGTCCTTCTTGCCGGCGTAGTCGTTGTCGATCCAGCCGTCGCGATGCTGCGCCAGCGCCGACACACGGCCCGACCAATTGCCGCCCAGCGAACCGCCCAACGCGGCTTCAGCATTCGCCGTGCCCTTGGTGCCGTACGACGCCTTGGCGTAGCCGCTGGTTTCCTGGCTCGGCTTGGCCGAGTCGAACTTGATCACGCCGGCCGGCGAGTTACGGCCGAACATGGTGCCCTGCGGACCGCGCAGCACTTCCACCTGCGCCAGATCGAACAGCGGGAAGCCCTTGAGGATAGGGTTCTCCTGCACGATGTCGTCGTACACCATCGACACCGGTTGCGACGAGTTGAGGTCAAAGTCGCTGTTGCCCAGGCCGCGAATGTAGAAGCGCGGGAATTCGCGGCCGTAGGACGTCTCGGCATACACGCTCGGCGCACGGCCGGCCAACTGCAACACGGTATCGCCGGCCTGCCCGTAATTGCCCAACTGTTCCGGTGTCACCACCGTCATGGAGACCGGCACTTTCTGGATGTTCTCGACGCGCTTTTCAGCGGTCACGTTGACGGTTTCGAGCTGAACGGGCTTGCCGTTCTGGCCCTTCGCCGGAGCGGCGGCGGGCGGATTGGCGTCCTGTGCGAAAGCCGTGTTTCCCACGGCAAGGGCGCTGGCAATGGAAAGGGCGAGCAACGCGAAACGCGTCGGGCTGGCGGCGGTCATTGAGTTTCCCCGGAGGATTGGAAGACAAGAAGCTGGAAAGTGCAGCAAGAAAACGCCGCAAGAATCGATCGCAAGAAGCGGCTTAACGATATTGTCACGTAATTCTGGCAGGGACTGAAGCGTAAAATCGTGCGATTCGTTGCTAAACGCACTTGACAGCCCCATGTCTCGCACTCTGAGAGCGCGTTGCGCGACACTTAAGTCCATGCCCCTGCACGATTTTCATCCGGCCGTGGCCGCTTGGTTCCAGGGAGCCTTTCCTGAACCGACGGCACCGCAAAAAGCCGCATGGCCGTCCATACGGTCAGGCCGCCACACGCTGGTCGCGGCACCGACAGGTTCCGGCAAGACACTCACCGCCTTCCTTTCCGCCATCGACGCCCTGGTGCGCGAAGGTGTCGCCAACAACGGCGCATTGCCCGACGCCACTACCGTGGTCTACGTGTCACCGCTGAAAGCGCTTTCCAACGACATCCGCATCAACCTGGAAGCACCGCTGGAAGGCATTCGCGCCGAACTGCGCAAACTGGGCCTTCCCGATGTGGACATCCGGACAGCCGTACGTACCGGCGACACACCGCAAGCCGAACGCAACGGGATGCGCAAACAGCCGCCGCACATTCTCGTCACCACGCCGGAGTCGCTATACATCCTGCTCGGCTCGGAATCCGGCCGCGCGATGCTGAAGACCACACGCACCGTGATCGTGGATGAAATCCACGCCATCGCATCGAGCAAGCGCGGCGCGCATCTGGCGCTATCGCTAGAGCGGCTCGAATCGCTGTGCCAGCGGCGTTTGCTGCGCATTGGTTTGTCGGCAACGCAGAAACCAATCGAAGAGGTCGCGAAGTTCCTCGTCGGTGCACATGCTGTACTCCCTCTCCCCTCCGGGGAGGGGGTTGGGGTGAGGGGCCAATCTGGCGATACCGCCACAAAGAAGCGCAAGCCCGCTTCGAAAACCACCGAAGCAAGCCCCACCCCCTCACCTCCATCCTCTCCCTCAAGGGGGGAGGAAGAAAACGCCGTCAACATCATCAACGTCGGCCACACCCGCCACCGCGACCTCGCCATCGAAGTCCCACCCGTTCCCCTCGAAGCCGTCATGTCCAACGACTGCTGGGAACTGGTCTACAACCGTCTCGCGCAACTGGTGGAGTCGCACCGCACCACGCTGGTATTCGTCAACACCCGCCGCATGGCCGAGCGCGTATCGCGTCACCTCTCCGAGCGCCTCGGCAAAGAAGCCGTCGCCGCCCACCACGGCAGCCTTGCCAAGGAGCAGCGCCTCGACGCCGAGCAACGTCTGAAGCGCGGCGATCTGCGCGTACTCGTTGCCACCGCCTCGCTGGAACTGGGCATCGACATCGGTGATATCGACCTCGTCTGTCAGCTCGCCTCGCCGCGCTCCATCGCCGCCTTTCTGCAACGTGCGGGCCGCTCCGGCCATGCAGTGAACGGCACACCCAAAGCGCGCCTGTTCCCCACCTCGCGCGACGATCTGGTGGAATGCACCGCACTGCTCGACTGCGTGCGTCGAGGCGAACTCGATACCTTGATCCAACCGCCGCAACCACTGGACGTGCTCGCGCAACAGATCGTCGCCGAAGTGGCCTGTCAGGAGTGGAGCGAAGACGCGCTGTACGACACACTACGCGGCGCGCATCCCTATCGCGATCTACCGCGCCAACAGTTCGATGACACCGTGCGCATGCTCGCCGACGGCTTCACCACGCGACATGGCCCGCGCGGCGCGTACATCCATCGCGATGCCGTGCACAAGCAACTGCGCGCGCGTCGCAATGCACGCCTCACGGCCATTACCTCCGGTGGCGCCATTCCCGACACCGCCGATTACCTCGTGGTGCTGGAACCGCAAGCCACCATCATCGGCTCGGTGAACGAAGACTTTGCCGTGGAGAGCCTGGCCGGCGACATCTTCCAGCTCGGCAACTCCAGCTACCGCATCCTGCGCGTGGAGCGTGACCGCGTGCGCGTGGAAGACGCACAAGGCGTGCCGCCCAATATCCCGTTCTGGTTGGGCGAAGCGCCGGGCCGCACCGCCGAGCTTTCGCATGGCGTGTCTCGTCTGCGCGAAGAAATTGCCACGCGCCTCGATGATGGCGGCGTGCCCGCCGTCATGCACTGGCTGATGCACACGCTGGGCATGAGCGAAGCCTCAGCGCAGCAACTCGCTGAATACATGGCCGCCGCCAAAGCCGCACTCGGCGTGCTGCCCACACAACAGACCCTGGTGTTTGAGCGCTTCTTCGACGAATCCGGCGGCACGCAGCTCATCATCCACACGCCGTGGGGCAGCCGCATCAACCGCGCGTGGGGCCTCGCGCTGCGCAAGCGCTTCTGCCGTCAGTTCAATTTCGAACTGCAAGCTGCCGCCACCGAAGATTCCATCGTGCTGTCGCTATCCACCAGCCACAGCTTCCCGCTGGAAGAAGTGTCCCGCTACCTGCACTCAAACACCGCCGAACATGTGCTGATCCAGGCACTGCTCGACGCGCCGCTATTCCCTGTGCGCTGGCGCTGGAACGCCACCACCGCGCTGGCGTTGCCGCGCTTCCAGGGTGGCAAGAAAGTGCCGCCACAACTGCAGCGCATGAAAAGCGAGGACCTGCTCGCCACCGTCTTCCCCGATCAGGTCGCGTGCCTGGAAAACATCGTCGGCGAGCGCGAGATTCCCGACCACCCGCTGGTCAACCAGACCCTGCACGACTGCCTGCGCGAAGCGATGGACATCGACGGCCTGCTGCACATCCTGCGCGGGCTGGAAGAGGGCAGCATTACCGTGGTCGCGCGCGACCTGGCTGCGCCCAGCCCCCTCGCCGGCGAAGTGCTCACCGCCGCACCCTACGCCTACCTCGACGACGCCCCGCTGGAAGAACGCCGCACCCAAGCCGTGCAATCCCGCCGCTGGTCCGATCCCGAAAGCGCCGACGACCTCGGCCGCCTCGATCCGGAAGCCATCGCCTCCGTGCGCGAAGAAGCGTGGCCGCAAGTGCGCAGCGCTGACGAAATGCACGAAGCCCTCACCATCCTTGGCGGCATCACCCAAGCCGAAGCCGATGCGAATGAAGGCTGGAACGCATGGCTCAAGGCCCTCGCAAAGAATCATCGTGCGACGCTCCTAGCTCCCTCTCCCCTAGCGGGAGAGGGTAGGGGAGAGGGGGCAACCCCACCCCAGTCCAACACCGAAGCAAACGGCAGCATCTGGACCACCGCCGAACACCTCCCCAAATGGCAGGCCGTTCACTCCAACGCAGCCCTAAACCCACCCATCGACGCCCCCGCCGACTACGCATCCCAACCGTGGTCCCGCGAAGACGCCCTGCTCGAACTCGTCCGAGGCCGCCTCACCGGCGCCGGCCCCATCACCGTCGCGCAACTCGCCCACGCGCTGCACGTTGAGTCCACCGACATCGATCTGACCCTGCTGCGCCTGCAATCCGAGGGCTACGTGATGCAGGGCCACTTCACGCCCGGCACCGCCGACGTGGAATGGTGCGAACGCCACCTGCTCGCGCGCATCCACCGCTACACCATCGGCCGCCTGCGTCGCGAGATCGAACCCGTCAGCCGCCGCCACCTGATGCGCTTCCTGTTCGACTGGCAACACGTCGCACCCGGCGCACGCCTCAGCGGCCCGGATGCACTGCCCGCCGTACTCACCCAGCTCGAAGGTTTCGAAGCCGCCGCCGGCGCATGGGAAAGCGAACTGCTGCCCGCACGCATCGACGACTACTCCATCACCTGGCTGGACGAACAGATCCGCGCCGGTCGCGTGAGTTGGAGCCGCCTGCGTAGTGGTAACGGCAGTGGCGGCGGCCCCGTGCGCGCCACGCCCATCGTGCTGCTGCCACGTCGCAGCCTGCCCGTGTGGACCAGCGCGGCCACCCGCGACGCCGACACGCAGGAGGTCATCGTCTCCTCCCGCGCCCAAGCCGTGCTCGATGCACTGCGCGACCACGGCGCGCTGTTCTTCGACGAACTGCTGAGCGACACCCACCTGCTGCGCACCGAACTGGAAGACGCCCTGGGCGAACTCGTCGCCGCCGGCCGCGTCACCGCCGACAGCTTCGCCGGCCTGCGCGCACTGCTCGTCCCCGCCGCCAAACGCGACGCCCACCGCCACCGTCGCCTACGCCGCCACATGCTCACCGGCATCGAAGACGCCGGCAGATGGTCGCTAGTAAGGTCAAACCGCGCACCGCTTCTCCCCTCCGGGGAGAAGATGCCCGGCAGGGCAGATGAGGGGCGGGTGCTCGCGAAATCCTCACCTAGCTCGGAAAAGAAACCCGACCCAGACCACCTAGAACACATCGCCCGCAGCCTCCTCCGCCGCTACGGCGTCATCTTCTGGAAACTGCTTGAGCGCGAAGCCCCCTGGCTCCCCAGTTGGCGCGAACTACTGCGTGTCTACCACCGCCTGGAAGCCCGCGGCGAAATCCGCGGCGGTCGCTTCGTCGACGCCCTGGTCGGCGAACAATTCGCCCTACCCGAAGCCATCACCCGCCTGCGCGCCATCCGCCAGCAACAACCCAGGGGCGAACTCGTGCTCATCAACGGCTCCGACCCCCTCAACCTCGCCGGCACCGTACTAGCAGGCAACAAACTCCCCGCCGTCACCGGCACCCGCGTGCTCTACGAAGAGGGCGTACCCGTCGCCGCCTGGGTCGCCAACAAACCCCAATGGCTGGTGGAATCCACACCCACCCAGCAACAACACTGGCGCAACGCCCTGCTGCGCCGAACGGACCTGGGCAGCTTAAAAGCCGACGCTCACGCTGCCGGCTTCGATCACTAATACGCCCCAGTTCCCAATCTCGTCGTTCCGGCGTAGGCCGGACGAGCGCGTAGCGCGAAGAACGCCCAAAGGGCGGCCCCGGAGGGGCGAGCAGAGCGAGTAATCCAGCGCCTTAGGGTGCGATCTTCGCGAGGCGCCTATTCGGCTCTTGGGGGAAGGCGAGGGCAACCAGCCCCTCACTCACTGTAATCCCCGATATAAACCAACAACCCATCCCGCTGCCTAAACTCACTACGCCCATTCAACGTAATCGACTGCCCGCCCGCACCCCGTTAGGCAGATCCACCGCAAACGTCCCGTCGAACAGAATGTGCGCCGTCGCCGTGCCATCCCGCTCTTCGTAAGCCAGAATCACCTGCCGCCGGGCCGAAAACAGAAAGCTCGAACTCTCCGCCAGATGCCGCAACTCGTCCGCACCCAGCGTCCGCACACTCAGCACCCCAGCGGTGTAGTTCTCAAACACCACCTCGCGATGCATCGTCGCCACCATGCCGTTAACGTCAATGCGGTTATAGGCAGCCAGGTAACGTTCGATCAGCTCGCGCATGGCGCATCCTTCAAAATCAGGCGCCAAACCCGGCGCGACAGCGCAAAGTCTACGTTACCCGCCCCGTCCCGCCGAATTTCCAGCCAAACCTGACCCCGCCCCCCGTCGACGCCCCCGCCAACCCCCGCTACCATGTCCGCCCCACACCGGCGCAACGCCGGCACGCATGGGCCTATAGCTCAACGGTTAGAGCAGGGGACTCATAATCCCTTGGTTGTAGGTTCGAATCCTACTGGGCCCACCATAACGTACGAATTCATCGGCGGTATTGCGCGATCCAGCATAGTTTGTCCGTTCTGGACAAACTTTCATGGACATCCAACAAGTTTGTCCGCCCAGATCGGTGGTGGTCTTCCCAGCAATAACTGTTCGCTAAAGCATAAATTGGAGTTGCACGCGGACGCGTACGAAGTTGTGTGTTCGGACGCGGACGGATCGACCATTTGGTTGGCGGCAATGTATCCGGATGCGTATTCCGATCAAACCCGCCACCGATTCCAGTCTCGAACCGGCCACCTGTAAGATGTGAATCCGGCCATCCGAAATGCCCTCAAACCGGCCGGCCCGAGTGCTCTCGAATCCGCCATCCTAGGCTGCTGAATCCTACCCTGCGGGTGCGCCTTCGGATCGGTACGGTTCTGGCGCGACGCCGGGGCAACGGGCAGACATCGGCCAACTCCTGACAGTTGTTCGCTGAATTGAAGCGCCACAAAGCGGACGCTCACTCACGAGAGCAAATGAGTCGAGGAGTGGATGCTTGGCGCTCTCGAGCATACGACGCCCTCAAACCAGCTGTTTGACGCGCCCCTTTCCGGCATTGGTCCGCTGTGATGTTCGCGCTGATTCAGTTGGCTTTACTTAGGCGCTGTACTTGCGCGCGCGCATAAGCGTTACCGGGATCAAAACGCAGCGCCTGTTGGAACGCATGCAGCGCCTGAACAGGCCAGTGCAGCACATCTTCGACATGGGCAAGATCCATCCATGCATCGCTACGCTTCGGCGCTATAAAGGTCTCTAGCTGCGCAAGCCCCAGCGCACGCCGGAAATCATGCAGATTAATCAGTGCAGAGAGCCATGGCTCAAGCTGGTCTGGCGTAAGGCTGAAATCTGGATGCGTGTGGTGGTAATCGGTATATACCGTGGCGCTGTGATCGAAGCCGGCGCTCCCAAGATGCTGCGCGAAGTCCTGCAGGGACGGGGCAGGCCCTTGGGAAGAGCGATGCATCATCAAAAACATGCCCCTCGGAACGCCTTGTGTTTCTGGTGTGGCGCCGAGAAAAGCTTTTGCCGACTGGTCGTTTTTGAAATGTGCGTCGAGAAAGGCAAGCGTGTAACGCGCTATCCATGAATAACTTTCGCTGCGCTGCTGCGCCGTAGCTGGCCCATGCATTTGATCGTTGCCGAAGCGCAGGCTATCGCTGGTGAGGTCATCATGTTGCATGTCACGCAGCCAGATGGTGGTGACATCGGCATGCTGGATACGATCGATGAAGCTGCCCGGTTTATTGTCTTCGTTCGGGGTGAGCGGATCTTCCTGGTCCGCAAAAAACAGCAGCGGCACCTGGATACGATCAGGCGTGATATCAGGCGCCAGCTCCAATAGCTTCGGGAAGTAACGCACCGAGCCGTCGAGATCCACGAGTAGTTTGATTCGGTCATCGGTGGCCGCTGCAAACGCGCTCGCCATGCCACCCCAGCTGTAGCCAAGCACCGCGATTTTGTCCTTGTTCACCGCGGCTAGCTTTCCGGCCTGCCCGATTAATACGCCGATATCGGCGGCTTGTGCACGCGTATTGGCCATATCCACCGGAATTTGCCCGTTGGTCATGTAAGGCAGATGGGCGCCGCGCGAGCTGGTAGAGATCACGACATAACCATGGCTTGCAAGGTACTCGCACAGCACGTCATCCTCGAAGGAAGCACTGCTATCGCTGGGGGCATATATGACCAGCGGGAATGGTCCTGCGGCCGGAGTTGCTGCGATGGTGGCGTGGACGGGCTGAGCTGCAATGGCCTGATAACCGCTCAGCGGATCCGCGCCGGCCCACGCCTGAATCTGCCCATCGACAACACGCTGGATCAGCGCTGGATCGCTCACAGCACCGTCTTCGCTTGCGAGGAGTGCCAAATAGTCGGCGTAAACCATCGGCTTGCCGGCAGCACTGGCGGGATACCACACCAGCACCTGCAAGGGTCGTTCTGGCATGGCGGTGACAGGCAGACCAGTTAATGGGTCGTGACCATCGCCCCAGCTGCGGCTGCTATCGAGCAGATGCACCACCTTTAAGCCAATTGGATATTGCCCCCATGGTGCACTGAACTCCAATTGTCCTTGTGCGCAGACGCTCGAGCCAAACAGCAACATGCACAGAAATAGCCAGCGTGACATAAGCTTCCTTATTGCTGACGCCAGAGGCGCGAGCGAGCGATCCTCGCGCGGTGCGGCGAGGATGGGCCGACACCGCTTTTAGTTTTCCGCAGGCCGGCTTCTGTTGCTGTGATCGCCAAGCGCAGCCAACGCTCCTTTAGCATAACGAATTATCTGATGTCGGCTTCGAGTCGGGAGCGCCCCTCTATCGATCGACGGTCGCTGACCGGCCAAGAAGGGACGGTCGTCGCTTCATTCATGCCGCCCAAAAGCGGCCATTGGAAGCTTGCTTTGACGCTGAACTTGCGGCCAAGCCAACCGCCCTTACAAGGGGCCGATTATGATCGCCTCGTCTGTGGCTGAGGAAACGGTGATCACCAGTCTTTGGCAGTGGTCCGCTTGACTTTCTTCGTCCCGATTTCCGTGTAGTGGTGACTCGCTTATGGGGCGGCATTTTTGCAAATGGCAAAGATGGTATCGCGAAGCCAGCGGTGGGCAGGATCCGCATGGAGGCGAGGATGCCAAATCGCCGACACGTTGATAGCGGGCGTTCGTACTGGAAGTTCAAAGTACTCAATGCCCGCGCTTTCTGCACGATTGCCCGGCGACGCACTACCAAGGGATGAACGCGGGACGAGTCCGACAAGATCCGAATGCCGCACGATCTGCATCGCGTTGGCAAAGGTCGGCACGACCATGGAAATGATTCTCGACTGGCCCAATAGGGCCAAAGCATCGTCCACCGGTCCGGTGAATTGCGGTTTGCGCGACACCACCACGTGCGAACAGCTGGCATAGCGTTTCGCGGTCACCCTGGTCAAAAGGGGGTGACCAGTTCGACAGATGCCCACGAAGCGATCACGAAACAACAGCCGTGTCTTGATCTCCGGCGCGGCGGTTCCGAGTACGCCGACCTCCAGATCGATCATCCCTTCCCGCAGTGCCCGTGCATCCTTGTCAGGCTTCGATACAAACCGAATACGAACGCGGCGCGCGGTTTGAGCGATCGCCGCCATGAGCGATGCGCCTACCAGATCGACGAATCCGTCATTTGCACGAATCGTGAAGGTTCGCTCCAGCGTGGCCAGGTCCACGGCGCTGTTGGCGGGTTGAAGCACGGCCCTGGCATTGCGGGCAAGTTCATGCGCGCGTTTGCCGAGTTGTTCGGCATACGGCGTGGGAACCATCGTCCGCCCCGCCAAGACGAGCAGTTGATCCCCTGTTGCTGTCCGTAGTCTCGAAAGCGTCCTACTCATGGCAGAGGGACTCACACCGAGTCTTTGCGCCGCCTTGGTCACGCTGCATTCGGCAAGTAGTACGTCCAGCGCCGTGAGGAGATTCAAATCCACGTATGACATGCCACTTCGTCTCCCGGATTAGCAAGCATTGCATTTGATGCAATCAATTATTGTATCCAGTGTGTCTGGTGCAATACACCCGGGGCGACGAAACTTGGGACCTTCCCAGATAAGGCATCGTCATGATCCACTCGGGTAGCAGCAAAGCCCCCACCATTCTGATCATCGGCGCTTCGCAAGGCCTCGGGCGCGCCATGGCCGCCGAATGCGTCAAAAGAGGATGGGACGTCGTCGGGACAGTGCGCGAAACAACCCGCACCGAGCTGCATGATCTGGCGGAAGAACATCCAGCTCATGTCGAGATCGAACACCTCGACGTGACCGCACCCGAACAGATCGCGGCGCTACGCGACCGACTATCCGGACGCCGCTTCGACATTCTTTTCGTCAACGCCGGCACCGCAAACAAGAACGAAGGCGACACCATCGCAGACGTTTCCACGGAGGAATTCGTGCATGTGATGGTCACCAATGCACTCAGTCCGCTGCGAGTCATCGAAGCGTTGCAGCACCTGGTGCCGACGGATGGCCTAATTGGCGTCATGTCGTCCGGGCAGGGCAGCATCGCCGGCAATGAAAAAGGCGGGCACGAGATTTATCGCGGCAGCAAGTCGGCGCTGAATCAGTACATGCGCAGCTACGCCGCGCGCCAGTCCGCCGTGCCGCGGGCACTGCTGCTGCTGGCGCCGGGCTGGATTCGTACCGCGCTGGGTGGACCGAACGCGCCATTCAGTATGGAGGAAACCATTCCGGACATCGTCAACACGCTGCTCTCGAAACGGGGCAAGCCGGGGTTGGAGTATCTCGACCGCATGGGACGCACGGTCCCGTGGTGACCGAAGGCGCGGCCATGAAACTGATCGGCATCGAAGAGCATTTCCTGACCGCGGAGATTCGCGATGCGTGGCGCGCCATCGGCCTCGATGCAACGGATCCAAGCGTCGCGTTCCACTCGGGCGCGATCGAGCGACGTTTGCTTGATCTCTCGCAAGATCGACTTGCGCTGATGGACGAAACCGGACTGGACGTGCAGGTTCTGTCACTGACGACGCCGGCGCTTCACGATCTCGGGCCGGAAAGCATCGATCTGGCAAAGCGCACCAACGATGCGCTGGCTGAGGCTGTTGCGCGCCACCCGTCACGTTTCCAGGCCATGGCCACACTGCCGGCAAGCATACCCGACGAAGCCGCTCTCGAACTGGAGCGCTGCGTCCGGACGCTTGGCTTCAAGGGCACTGTGTTGTGCGAAAAGTGGGCCAGCGCCATCTCGATGACCCGTCCCTCCTGCCCATTTTTCAAAGCGCACAGGCATTGCGCGCCCCAATAAT
Organism: Dyella sp. AD56; assembly: GCF_002878475.1. Classification (NCBI taxonomy): domain Bacteria; kingdom Pseudomonadati; phylum Pseudomonadota; class Gammaproteobacteria; order Lysobacterales; family Rhodanobacteraceae; genus Dyella; species Dyella sp. AD56. Next base: position 21,131 of record NZ_NRDP01000006.1, on the reverse strand, counting down.
GATCCATCCACGCATGCCCGATGCTGCGGTACGGAGGGCCTACTATTCAGGGTTCACGCCCCAGGTTGACGCGGCCTTCGTGACCTTCGGGCTGGGCTGGCACTATGACGCCGGCATCCAGTTCCTTCGACTCGTACTGGCGGGCACATTCGACCGCTTGCCCCAGCTCAGTGTAATTCTCGGACACTGGGGAGAGGTAGTGCTGTTCTACGCCGAGCGTCTTTCTGCCATGGACAAGGTGTCCGGACTGGCTCAGCCAATAGCGAGCTACCTTCGGAAGAACCTCTATGTCACCGCCAGCGGCATGTTTCTGCCTCACTACCTAGCTCGCGCCGCTGCCGTTGTCGGCGTTGATCATCTGCTTTTCTCTACCGACTTTCCCTACCAGTATCGTACCGGTCACGATGCCAGGTTGTTTCTGAAGAATTGTGGGCTCTCCGAGGAGGACAAAGCGGGATTCGCCTATGGAAACTGGACCCAACTGACCGGCGAAAATTAGAAAAGCGCCGACGATATGCGGTTGGTACAAGACACTGCCGAAAAAATTGCATCGTTTGGTTCGGCTCCTTCGGCGAATCCAGACATTGGCGGGGACGCACATGCGCAATTCGTTCTCATCTGGAAACAAACTGCTCCGAGGTTGCGTGCACTTTTCGCCTGCCCCGAACGGCAGAGATGAATGGTCTCTGCCCATCACAGTTTGAGGGAGCCATCGAGCCCGCAAGGGCTGTGTTCGGCCAAAAGCGGGCATTGCCAGTCATCAGATGATGGCCGAGTTGCGCGATATGGTGGAGCGCAACTGCCGCCTCTCCACTCATTGCGTTGAAGCTAAAACCCTCATCGGTTGGCGTACCCCATACATCAGCGTTCGCCACAGCCACTAAGCGGTAACCCGTCAGGCGCGCCGCGGCAGAAGCACCAAGTCCGCCGCTTCCTCGGCTTCCCTGAGAAGCGTCTTACGCGGCGTGCCTATCTGCGCACGCATGGTAAGACTACGAGCGAAATCCGTGACTTGGGTCGCGCGCACGGCCACAGGAAAGTCGGCCGGAATTTCTCCAGCGGTGATCCCGTCCCGGAGACGACCTTCCACCAGCGCTGCCCCACCGGCGACCGCGTTCTGCAGGAACTTCCGGACCTCAGCATCGTCCACAACCGGCGCGACGCACATCATGAGGCAACCCCGGGCGGACCCTTTCTCGGTCGCACTTTCGACGGCGTACCTCAGAAAGTCCGCGATGGAGTCGCGAAGACTCTGTGGCGAGAGGAGTGCCTTCGCGGCTAATGCGCCCTTCCGTTCTGCGTACGCCTTAAGGACACGCAAGAATATCGCCCGCTTGTCCCCAAAGACGGCATACAGGCTCGGCCGCCCCACACCCATCCCGGCGACGAGATCGTCAATCGTCACTCCGTCGTAGCCTTTCGACCAGAACACCTGAGTCGCCTTTTCCAGCGCCCCCGTCTCGTCGAAGCTGCGCGGTCGACCCACTGGCCTAGCAGTATTTTGAATCATTTGGTTCAAAACTCATTGACAATAGTAATCGCAGCAATATATAACTGAATAGTTCGATATTGGCAAGCCGGCTCTGGCCTCGCGGGGCCTCACGACTCGGCCTTCACCCTTCACCACGGAACCACCCATGAAACATTCGATCGCTCTCGTCACCGGCGCCACTTCCGGGCTCGGCCATGCGGCAGCTCGCCTGCTCGCCGGAGAGGGATGGCACGAGATCATCGTCACCGGGCGCAGCTGGGCCGGGGCCCAGCAAGCGGCGGCTCATCTCGCGGCTGAGAACAAAACAGTGATATTCACGCCGCTGGCGCTGGATCTGGACACGCCGTCCAGCGTTCAGTCCGCCCTTGCCGAGCTCGTCCAGCGAGGTCGGCCAATCGATTTCCTGCTGCTCAATGCAGGGATGGTTCCAGGTAAGAATCGTGTGATCACTGCGGCGGGCATCGAGGCTTCTCAAGCCCCGCTGATTGGCCATCATCAACTGACTGTCGGGTTGCTTCGCGCCAACCTTGTTGGCCCCAACGCGCGGATTGTTATCACCAGCGCGGAGCCTGCCCGCGGCGGCGTACCCATGTTCAAGTACACCGATGTGCCCGCCTTCGCGGCTAAATACTTCCGGGGCGATCAAACCACCGCTGTTGAAGCCCTGATCCGCAACGGGCCGCACGTGAAGTATGTGCCCAACACTGCGTATGCCGACGCGAAGCTCATTATCGCGTGGTGGGTCTCGGCGCTGGCGCGCCGGCTACCCTCCGGCATGGCCGTTTACGCTGTCTCGCCCGGTGCGTCGAACGCCACCAACGTGGCGCGAAACGCTGGCCCGTTGTTGAAGTATCTGATGATTCCAATCGTGAACCTCATTCCCGGCATGAATCAGACGCCGGAGACCGCGGCCCGCCGCTACCTCCAGGCGTCGGAGTTCGGAACCGACGTCTCAGGGCAATTCTTCGCCTCGGCCCAACGGAAGTTCTCGGGTCCAATGGAAGTGCAGCTCCAGCCACACCTCCTCGATGGCGGCAACCAGGAAGCCGCCTGGCAGGCGGTCGCCAATGTCTCTGGCGTCAACTTAGTCGATTTCTCTTACACAGCAACTTGAGAGCGGTGTCCTGAAGGAGAGCCCGTTGGCGGCAATCGTGTCTAATTATGAACCAAATAGTTAAAAAATAGCAAAGCAACCCTAACCTCGCGAGGAGAATGCACATGGAACGGTACCAAGGTAAAAAGGTGGTGATTATCGGCGGCACGAGCGGCATGGGGCTCGCAACGGCGAAGATGCTCCTCGGTGGGGGTGCGCGTGTTCTGGTGACGGGTCGGTCGCAGGCCGGCCTGGAGTGGGCGCAGAAAGAGCTCGGAGAGGGCGCCCTCGTGGTTTCGAGCGACGCGCGGTCGTTGACCGACATTGACGCCCTTGTTGCTCAGGTGAAGACCGAGTTCGACACCATCGACCTGCTTTTTGTCAACGCCGGTTTCAGCATTCCAACGCCTCTCGATAGCGTGACGGAGGCCATCTACGACGAGATGTTCAACCTGAACTCCAAAGGACCGTTTTTCGCGGTCCAGAAACTCGCGCCGCTGATGAACCGGGGAGGTGCTGTCGTCCTCACGACCTCCGTCGCCAACGTCAAGGGACTGCCCGGCCAAGCCACATACGGAGCCGCCAAGGCTGCGCTGCGCTCATTCGCTCGGACGCTCGCTGCTGAGTTGGTTACTCGCGAGATTCGTGTCAACGCCGTATCGCCCGGTCCCATCGACACACCGATCCTCGACAAAGTGTTTCCCGATAAAAACGTGGCCGCCCAAGTTCGGGAGAAGATGATCGGCATGATTCCCATGAGGCGCTTCGGAACGTCGGAGGAAATCGCAAAGGCCGTCCTCTTCCTCGCGTTTGATGCGACTTTTACGACCGGTGCCGAACTTCCGGTGGACGGGGGTTGGTCGCAGCTCTGAACAGCTAGTCCGCATTTCGAAGTGGAGTGAAGGCATGTCACTCAACTCCCAGTCGCGTTGAATGCCCATACCCACATGATGCATTTCGCTATCCACGACCACCGTCCCCTGGAGGAATTCAATGAACACGCACTCCGATTCTGATGTCAACGCCCGGTTGGAAAAGCTGGAGTCGACAGTGGTCCGATTGTCGAAAGCGCTCTCAGATCGTGCGCGATATGAACAATCGCCGCATGCCTCGGCCACACGTGTCGCCAGGGCTTCTGCGAAATTCGCGGAGGACAGACCAGCGACCAATGTGACCCTGCCGGCACAAACAAATGCAGGGGCGCTTTCGAAGATCCGAAACGCGCTCGCAAAGACATGGGCAACCTTGGAATATATGAGCAGCTGAATCTCTCTCTGGTGGGATCGCCAAAGGCTCTACGGAACACGTCTTGCGTGGTGTTCAAGTATCGCCAAGGAACAGCTTTTTTGGCAGGCGGTCGATCGATACGCCCAGGCAGGCTACGCGCACCTCGCGGGATGCCTGGCATTGGGCTTGAAACTGACCAGTGTGCAAACCGCCAGCCACCTGCCCACCGTCGCCACAGCAATTGACCAGCTTCGCCTGCGAAACTGACTATGGCCGGCAGCCAAACTGCCCACCGCCTCCAACGAGCTGCCCGTTTCCGGCATCGAACCTGACCACCATCGCCACTGGAACCGGTAAGGCTCGCCGGCGGAGTCGACGGGCAGCCATCGGCCAAGAAGGGACGGTTAGCCATCTTAAGATGCCGCCGCAAAGCGGACGCTCGCCAACGGCAAAAATGAATTGAACATTGTTTGCTTGGAAAAGCGGCACAAGCTGACTGGCTCCGCCATCTAAGCCGCCAGCGACAGCCGTTATAGCTTCACGAACCGATAGGCGAAGCGATCGGTCTCGCCCTTGATCGAAGGATCAAAGACCTTGACGGCGTGCGGATCGTCTTGGTTTGCCAGCGCGCTGCTTTCTGCGTCAAGAACAAAGCCTGCTGCTTCCACCTCTTCGCGAACAGATACAGGCTCAATCCGATGCAGTGAGTTGGCGTGGCTTGTGCCCGTGGCCGCGACAGCGACGTGGTCAATGATGACGTAAAAACCACCAGGCTTGAGCAGGTCAAAGACGGCTCGATTAAAGTCGGCCGGCATTGCGCCTTTCGTCTGCATCAGCGCTGTGTGGAGATCGTGGTAGAACAAGTGCAGCCATAGCACATCCGCTGGTGGCACAACCTCCGACATCGCTACGAGGTCGGCCGAGACGACTTTAATGTTCTCTCGGTTGGGCTCTTTGGCAAGCGTCCGGACGATGCCGACCGGGTCGTTCTTGAAGTGGGCGACTTCAGCCGGCACGAAACTGTAGACCCGTCCTTCTGTCCCTACGACGTCGGAAAACAGACGCGTCCAATCGCCATCGCCTGGGTAAACATCAATGACGGTGGAGCCCGCTTTTACGTGGGCGAATGAGATCAATTCGGATAGCTTGGTTGGGTCGTACATCGGAATCTCCGTTGCGGTTTCGGATTAAAACGCGCGCGGCGTCCAGGGCGGCGTTCCACGGTTCATTCATAGTCGTCCGCGAGCTGACGGTCGCAGAAGACCAGCGCTATGCCGGCGCGAAGGCATCCACCTGCGCGGCCCGCGCCATCGCCTGCGTGTCAATGTACTCTCGGATGCTCGACAGTTTGCCGTCACGGACGGTGATGGCGAAAATCCAGCGGTCCTCGAACATCCTGTTCGTGGCTTTGATCGTTCCCTTCGCGACGCCGACGACCAAAACCCGGTTTCCCTGTGCGACGAACTCCCGGGGTTCGGAGAGCGACATCTCGATGGTTTCGGATTCCGTCTTTAATAAGTTCGCCAGCCCCGCGTGCCCGCGGTAGGTTCCGGCAAGCGGCCAGTCTTCGCCAGGGATTATCCACTCGATGTCTTCGGCAACCAGCGCCAGCAAACCCTCCCTGTCGCTGCGGCTGATCGCAGTAAAAAAGTCCTTTACCGTCTCGACGTTCTTCTCGGTGCTCATAGCATCTCTCCGTTTTACGGATGCGGTCGGCGCTCCCCCGATCGCATCCGTGCCGTTGTGGATGTCGTGCTTCTCAGTCGAACTTGACGAGGTCCTTGAAGATCAATTGACCCCAACTATTTCCGCGCGCCTGCACTAGCAGTCCACCGTCGGAAAGTCCGCCAAGTTTGATCGGCGAGAAGCCGAGATTTTCCGCAAGCGCACTGATCTCCGCTGCGGCGCCTTCATCGTCGCTCGCCAGAAACACGACTCTCTTGCCGCCATGTACGTTTGGATCCTGGCCAAGGACGGCAGCGCCCAAATGGTTGAAGCCCTTGACCAGTTTGCCGCCGGTGAACGCCTGCGCGACGAACTTGGAAGAGGGCAGTCCGCCCAGTTCATCAGGGGACACGCCGTAGGCATTGGTCACATCAATGATGGTCTTGCTCTTCCATGTCGGCAACGCCTTCGCGACATCCGGGTGGGATTCGAAGCGGACGGCTAAAAATAGGATGTCCGCCTTGACGGCTTCCGCCAGTTTTTTAGGAGTGATCTCCGGTCCGATAGCGGCCGCGACGGATGCAAAACTTTCAGGCGCGCGCGTGGTTGCCACGGATACTTCAATGCCGTTGCGGGCAAACGCCTTAGCCAAGGCCTGGCCGATATGGCCGAAGCCGATAATTGCGTAACTCATGGTTTTTCTCCTTGGGTTTGATACACCCGACCGGCTCCGACTGGAATGGATGACCGGCCGGGCGTGCGCATCAGAGTTGCGCCAGGCCGCCGTCGACGGCGAGCTCGCTAGCGGTCATGAAGCTGCTGTCGGGCGACGCGAGGAAGGCTGCCGCCGCTGCGATTTCCGATGGATCGGCCATGCGCAAAAGCGGAGTCATCGAGGCGTAGATTTTCTGGCCTTCTTCACCTAGCGCTGCCTTCGCGAGTTCGGTCGCCGTCGCTCCGGGCGACAGCACGTTGACGCGGATGCCGGTGCCTTTTAGGTCCTCCGCCCAGGTCCGCGCGAGGTTGCGCACGGCCGCCTTGCTCGCGCTGTAGGCGCTCATTCCCGGCGCGCCCGTGGTGCCGGCGCTCGACCCGGTCAGGATGATCGAACCGCCATCACCCATCAGCGGCAGCGCCTTCTGAACCGTGAAGATCGTACCTTTCACATTGGTATTGAAGGTCTCATCAATGTGCTCGGCGGTGATCTTGCCGAGCGCCGCCTGGCTGCCCGCTCCGGCGTTGGCGAACACGATGTCGAGGGTTCCGCGTTCGGCCTTTACCGCCGCGTAAAGTCGATCGAGGTCGGCTTCATCCGAGACCGAGCCTATCACCGCGCGGGCATTGGGCCCGAGGTCCGCGATAGCGGTGTCGAGTGCATCTTGTCGGCGGCCGAAAATGAAGACGAACGCGCCTTCCTCGATAAAGCGTTTTGCTGCCGCGCGGCCGATGCCAGTAGCGCCGCCAGTGACTACGACGGTCTTTCCATTCAATCTATTCATGACGTGCATCCTTGGTTGAAGTGTTATGCAAACAGGTATCTGCTTGCTTGAGCACAAGGATGCGGCTCTGATAACCTATCGACAAGTATGCACCTTTTGGTAAGTATTAAATGACAACGACTCTTCCAACCTGCAGCTCTGGCCGTACCGGTCGTACCAGCGGTCCCAACTTCTCCTGCGGGCTCGACGCCACGCTTCGCATCATCGCGGGCAAGTGGAAACCGCTGGTCCTGTTTTTTCTGCGGGATGGCCCAAAGCGTTACGGCGAACTCAAGCGCCTGACACAAGGCGTCAGCGACAAGGTGCTGATCCAGTCATTGAAGGATCTGGAGGCCGATCAGGTGCTGGCACGGACCGACTACAAAGAAGTGCCGCCGCGTGTGGACTACACGCTGACCCCGCTCGGCCGCAGCCTGGCCGAGGCGATCGTCCCGCTATGCACCTGGGGAACCGAGAACGCTGTGGAGATGGCAGGTATCTTCGCAAAACGCGGCACCTTGGCGTAGCCCGATGGTGAAGAACCACTGAGCCGGACGATCCTTTTCACTCATCGCTTTTTATGAGGCGCAGGATTTGATGAGTCATTGCCCGGGGCTCGTGTCCACTTCTGAGGCTCGCGCCATGGCTTGCGTGTCGATGTACTCCTGAATGTTTTTCACTCTGCCGTCCCGAACGGTGATGGCGAAGATCCAGTTGTCTTCGAATGCCTTGCTAGTGGCCAGAATTTTTCCCTTCGCGAAGCCGATAACAAAAACGCGGTCTCCCTGCCGTATCTGAATGGACGTAAGCCATTCTATGTTCGCCACCGAAAGAGCGAGGGGCCTTGGATTGACTATACGGGCCAGTCATCGAAGGCTTTTGATCGAACGAGATTTAAGGTTTTGGCGCAAGAGCTCGTCCAGAAGGACGAGGCTCGCTGGTCGATTTTTAAGCAGGGGCAAAGTACATGAGCGTCTCTGAGCTACCTCTGTTCAGTAGGCTGCTAGAACGAATCAGTAGTCGCTGAAAATACTTTAGCTCGGCCGTCGGTTGCGAAATAAGCCGGCGACCCCTGCCGTGCCTTTTTTCGATGTAGTGATCTTTGTAACGATTAGGAGCCGTCGCGATAAGGACCACGAGCTCTTGCCTAGAGAGTGGCGACGCCTCGGAGTTTGCCCATCTGCAGATTCACGAGGCTGCTGTTGCGTATCGCACAGGCTACTCGATACGAAATCATGCCGAGCCGCACAAACGATCGAAGTACTTACTTAAGCTTGATTTCAAAGATTTCTTCCCTAGCCTTAAAGCTACTGCTCTTGAGCTTCAGCTCGCCTTGGGCCGGGGGCGTACTCGGTGGATGCGCGCATCTTCGGGCGACGCATCGTCGAGGTTCCCAAGTCATAGCCACGTGCTGCGCAGGGGTGCGAGTGGGTGGGAGAAGGGTTCGACAAAGGCACGTGGGCACATCTCATGAGCCGCGTGCGGGCTGCGTTACAGCGCCGTTGCCCGTATGCATTTCATTGCGCTGTAGGAGCGTCACATATGAACCTGACTAAGTACTTGGCGGCGGGTGCAGTGGGTTGTGCCATGGTGATGGCGGGCGGTACGGCGCGCGCGGACGATGCGCGTCCTTCGATCGTGCTGGTCCATGGCGGTTTCGTTGACGGATCGGGCTGGAAGGGCGTGTACGACATCCTCAAGCAGGATGGGTATCAGGTCAGCATTGTGCAGAACCCCACCAGTTCGCTGGCCGAAGACGTGGCTTTCACCAAGCGCGTACTCGATGCGCAAAGCGGCCCGGTGGTGCTGGTCGGGCACTCCTACGGTGGCGCTGTGATCACCGAGGCAGGCAATGCGCCCAACGTGAAGGCGCTGGTCTACATCACGGCGTTTGCGCCGGATACGGGCGAGTCGGTGCAATCGCTGCTGAAGGATCCGCCGCCGGGCGCGCCGGTGCCGCCCATCCTGCCGCCGAAGGATGGCTGGCTGATGCTGGATAGCGGCAAGTTCGCGGCGTCGTTCGCCGGTGATCTGCCGCCGAAGGAGGCCGCCTTCATGGCCAATTCGCAGGTGCCGTGGAATGTGGCCGCGCTTGGCGGAACCATCACGCAGGCCGCCTGGAAAACCAAACCGGCGTTCTACCTGCTGGTGGATGGCGATCACATGATCCCGATCGAGGCGCAGCGCAACATGGCCAAGCGCGCACACGCTACAGTGGCGAACACCAAGGGCAGCCATGCGATCTATGTATCGAACCCGAAAGTGGTGGCGGCATTGATCGAGCAGGCGGCGAAGAGTGTCGCGACGAACAAGGTCGCGCAGGTAACGAAGTAAGCGTTGCTGCAACGTTGGGAGGCTCCGCCTGGGGCCTCCCTTTCTTCGTTGGATGGATACGGGAGCCACCTCATGTCGGACACCCGATCGGCCTCTTCGTTTGCGCTTGGGCAGCCAGCCACGCGCGTGCGCTTCTCATCGATGGCGCTGGTGGTTTCGCGCGATCAACCCGTGTGTGCTCCGGCGACGCCATGCTGCCCCGAGCGTCGCGCAGTGCCGAACATCCATAAGGATGCGATGGCAGTGATGGACATGGCGGGCGATATCGAAACCGACCGATACCTGTTGCAGGCGTGGTACAGCGGTGTGCCTATTGGCGAGCTTGGTGGGTGTACGGCGGCGGAGTTGGTTGCGCGTGGGGAGGCTGAGCGCGTGATGGGTTTTCTCAGGGCGATACGGGAGGGCTGGCGCGACTGAGGATCACGAGGTGGTGTGCATTCGCACATGCCTTCGCGCGATCTTGCGTACTATCCTCGGCCACACATCCATCGGCTGGGAAGCCGACGGTCTAAGCCTGAGCACCGCAGTGGCGTTTCATGTGGGGGGAGCGAGCATGGGTGGGGAGACCGGCGGATTCCGTTGTCGTTGCCTTGCCCGTTGGGCATGCCGTGCGCTATCGGCGACGCTGCTCGCAGGCCTGATTTGGTCGGCCAGCGTACCCGCAGCGGATGCGCCCGCGCCGCGCGACATCAGTCAGTGGCATCACACTGCATGGACGTTTGCCGGCGGCGCGCCGGGGCAGGTGTCGATGCTCCACCAGTCGAGTGATGGCTTTCTGTGGCTGGGCGCGGCGCAATCGCTCTATCGCTTCGATGGCGTGAAGTTCGAGCGCTTTGTGCCGGACGATGGTCAGCCGATCACCTTCTCCTTCGAGATCACAGACACACCGGATGGCGGTATGTGGATCGGCTTGGCTGCCGGCGGCATCGTCTACCTCCACGGCCGCCATGTGGTGCGTTATGGACCGGAGCAAGGCGCGCCTTTGGCCACGGTGCAACAGATCGTGGTGGGCAGTGACGGGCGCGTGTGGGCTGCCAGTCCGCGCGGACTGTATTTTCTTCAGGGTCAGCGCTGGGAAAAGGCCGGTCCTGCGCAGGGGTTTCCCGGCAGCAGCGCCAGCCGGTTGCTGCTGGATCGCAGCGGTGCACTCTGGGTGGCGGCAAAGACTCTGTTGCGTATGCCGCGCGGGGCCACGTCGTTCGTCGATACCGGCATCAAGGTGGCCTTTGTCTACGACATGGTGCAGGCGCCGGACGGGTTGATCTGGGCGGGCCAGCCCAATCGCGTGGGTCCGGTCGCCATGGCGGATGGCACCGCCTACACGGGCGACGTGCATTACGCGTGGGATTCCGCCGGCATGGTGTTCGATCGCGATGGCACGTTGTGGTTGAGCACGCTTGGCAACGGGCTGAAGCGATTGCGCTTGGACGCGCACGGCAGCGTGATGCCCGATGTCGTGATGGATACGTACACGGCGAGCCAAGGGCTGAGCGCGGACTACGCGTGGCCCATCCTGCAAGACCGCGAGGGGAACGTCTGGGTGGGCACCAGCGCGGGGCTGGATCGCTTCCGGCAAGGCGCGTTGCTACCGCAACCGTTCCCGACGGGCTCCCATGACTTTGCGCTGGCCACCGACGGCAAGGGCGGCATCATTGCCGGTACCACCAACCATCCACCCATGCTGTTGGCGGATGGGCAAGTGACGACGCTACTGCCGGAAAATGCGAAGCCCGACGCGCCGGTGCGCGCGGCGTATCGCGACGAACGCGGACGTGTGTGGTTAGGCAGCGATGCGGGTCTATGGATATGGGAGGGCGGCCACCTCACTCAGGTCGCCGCGTTGCCGCCCGTCGTGGGCAAGAGCGAACAAGTGCAAGCCATCACCAGTGACTATGACGGCGGCGTGTGGGTGGCGCTGTTGTATCAGGGTCTTTGGCATTGGCGCGATGATCAGTGGACCCACCTGTCCGACAAGGCGCCCACCGCCATTCTGTCGAGCCCCGACGGGACGCTGTTGGCGTTGAGCCACGTGCTGCAACACTACGAGAAGGGCGTGCTGGTGCGCTCTGTCGACCTGTCAGCCTTGCAGGTGGTGCAAACCACGGTGCTAGGGGCAGGCAATGGCCACACATGGGTAGGCAGCGCCATGTACTGGGGCGTGTATGACGGCAAGGCCGTACGCCGCATCCGCAGCAAAGGCGATCAGATCTGGGGCATCGGCGCGTTTATGGAAACGCCGCAGGGCGATCTGTGGATCGATGCCGTGCCGGGTATTTTCCATGTGCCGACGGCGGAGGTGAAGCGAGTGCTGGCCCAGCCCGATGCCGTTCTCAACGACTTTGTCAGCTACGACTATCTTGATGGTCTCCCCGGCCGGCCATCGATGATACGGCCCATACCCGGCGCGGTTCGCGCGGATGACGGTACGTTGTGGTTCTCCACCAGCAACGGTGTCGCGTCGATCGATCCGGCGCATCTTCCGCACAATACGCTGCCGCCACCCATCAGCATTACGGCGGCGCGCATCGACAACACGAATGTCGATATCGACCACACACTCAGTGTGCCGCCCGGCGCAACTAACCTCGAAGTGCACTACACCGCATTGAGTCTCACCATTCCCGAACGCGTAGCTTTCCAATACAGGTTGGAGGGTTGGGACAAAGACTGGCAGGACGTTGGCAATCGCCGCACCGCGTATTACAGCGACCTGTCGCCAGGGCAGTATCGGTTCGTGGTGCGTGCATCCAACAACGATGGCGTGTGGAACAACGACGGTGCTTCGCTGGGCATCGCGGTACAGCCCGCGTTCTACCAGACCTGGTGGTTCCGGCTGCTTTGCATCGTCGCCGTTGTGTTGTTGCTCGGGTTGGCGTTGCGCGCACGGCTTCTTTACATGGAGCGCAGCGTGCGCGAGCGCCTGGAAGTGCAGCACGCCGAGCGCGACCGCATTGCCCGCGAAATTCACGATACGCTGCTGCAGGGCGTGCAGGGACTGGCGCTGCGTATCCAGTCCGTGGCCAATCAGATTCCGCGCGAGCAACAGGCGCGGCACGCCCTGGAAGGGGAGTTGGACCGCGTGGATATGGTGGTTTCCGAGGCGCGCAAGCGCGTGCTGGATTTGCGCACACACACTACGGAGCATTTGCAGGAAGCGCTGGCGCAGGTGGCCGGCATTCTCGCCGTCAACAGCACCATGGATTTCCGCGTGCTGGTAGAAGGCCGGCCGCGCGCATTGCGGTCGGGCGTTCACACGGAAGTGCTATCGATCGCCAAGGAAGCGATGTTCAACGCTTTCTTGCACTCCAAGGGCAGCTTGCTGGAAGTAGAGATCGCCTATCTCGGCAACGCCTTGCGATTGTGCGTCCGCGACAACGGCGTGGGCATGACGGAACAACTGCTGCAATCAGGCCGACCCAACCATTGGGGTCTGGGCGGAATGCGCGAGCGGGCCGAGGAAATCTCCGCGAAGATCCACATCTGGTCACGCGAAGGCGAAGGCTGCGAGATCGAACTGACCGTGCCGGGCAGCGTGGCTTTCGCGGCCCGGGAGCAGCTGTGGCGGCGGTGGCTGGCGCGCATCCATGTTTCCACGATGGGTGCGTAGAGAACCTCCGAGTCGCGCACATGGCTGCGTGGCACCATTCCTTACGGTGGTTGGGGTGAAGGTGGCGTTTCGAGGTAAAGCGGACATTGCGAAATGGGCGGTGCATGCGAACCATCGGCACGCCCGGTTTCGGTGTGCTCGCAGCATGGCGGAGCAGGGCTTAGCGTGGACCAGAAGCCCTTCAGGATTTCATCACATCACGGTATGAACTCAACAGGAGGTCAGCGTGCATCGCATGAAATGGCAAGCATCGAAGCTCGTTCTTTCCCTGCTTATCGGGGTGGTGTCATTCGCCGGGTGGCTATCGTCGAGCGCGGCGGCAGAGGCTCCCACGAACCCGACGGCTGTCTTCGCCGAACCACTGCGTGACGGTTCCCATGATTTCGATTTTCTCATCGGCGATTGGAAAGCCCATGTTCGCCGGCTGCCCGATCGCCTGAACAACTCGACGGCCTGGGACGTGTACGACGGCATCTCCAATCATCACAAGCTGCTCGACACCAATGCCAACTTCGAACAGTTCGAGGTGACCAGCCCGGACAAGAAGCTGCACATCAAGGCGCAGACCATGCGCATGTACAACCCGGATACGCATCAATGGAACATCTACGGCCTGGACCTGGACAAGGGTGAGCTCGATGCACCGGTGATTGGTGAATTCCACGGCAACCGCGGTGAGTTCTACAACCACCAGACGTGGAAAGGGCGCACGATCCTGGTTCGCTGGATGTGGCTGAACATCTCACCCAAGGCGGCACGGATGGAGCAGTCGTTCTCTCCCGATGGCGGCCAGCATTGGGAGGTGAACTGGATCTGTGAGTTGAGTCGCTAGCGATCCGCGCTGCTAACGGAGTGCCACCTGTTCCGCATCGGTAAGCAATGCATCAAGGCGTGTCGTCGCGAAATCGACGAACGGTCCGCTGGCCATGAGCTGGCAGGGCGCGGATGCGATGCGTCGGTGACGGATCAGGCCGGCTGCGTCGGCATCTGCGCCGACTTGCGGAAAGAAACGCCCGTTGTCGTCGCCGACATCGGGCACCTCCATCCATACGCGTTCACTAGCGTTCTCATAGGGAAATCGGCGGCGTTTGGTGCGATGGCGTGGCGTCAGCGATTCCGCGTAGTGAAGGAACGTGTTGCGGTTGTGACCCACGCCGAGCAGCAGAATATGCGCACCCAGCGCGTATAGCTGCTCGAATGGCGACTGCTTGCCTAAAGCATAGGCGAGCGGATGATCAGCCGTGATGGTTTCGGCGTGAGGCCCGATGGCGGCGACCGAAGCCTGCGGGTGGAAGCTGCGCCGATGACGCGCGTCAGCAAGCACGGCATTCGGCACCGCGCCCATCAGTGTTGGAGTGGTTCGGTGGAACAGTGGCACGTGCGATCCGAGGGAATCGCCAGGCGTGCTACTCGACTCCCCGTCGTGGGGCTGCGGGTCAGAAATCTGTGGCGTAAAGGTGGGCACCACCAGTGTCCCCGCATCGCCCATGCAACCCAGCAAGGCCTCCACCACCGCCGCGCCGCCTCCGATCACATTGCCGAAGGCGGACAGCGACGAATGCACGATGACCACGCCTCCCCGCGGAACGCCAAAGTCCTCCAAAGCCTGCCGCAGGAAGGCGGCATCGACCGGCGGGTGAGGTTGGTTGCGCATGGGCGGTGCGTTCCTGGATTCAGGCTGGCATCTTGCGGAAGCCGATGGCAATGCGGTTCCAACCGTTGATCGCCACCACTAGCAGGGAGAGGTCGGTCAGCTCTTCGTCGGAGAAATGGGGGCGCACTGCTTCCCACACATCATCCGGCACGTGGTTCTCGCTGACCAGGGTCAGTGCCTCGGTCCAGGCCAGCGCCGCGCGTTCGCGCTCGGTGAAGAACGGTGTTTCGCGCCAGCCAGGTAGGGTGGCCAGACGGCGCGGGTTCTCGCCGGCCTTGAGGGCATCGGTCGAGTGCAGGTCCATGCAGTAAGCGCAGCCGTTGATCTGTGACGCACGCAGGCGCACCAGCTCGATCAGCGGTTTCTCCAGCGCGCTCTGGGCGATGCGCTGTTCCAGGCCAACCATCGCCTTGAGGGCGGCGGGGTTGGCCTTGTAGTAATCGAGGCGTTGATTCATGGGGCTTCTCCAAAGCGGTGGGGATTGGGGATACGTGGTAAGGCGTCGTGTCCGATGCTGTGTTGGCGGATGACGTTCTTTTCAAGCGGTGATCGTGGCGGGTAGGGAGCCCGCCACGATCACCCTGTTTCACAGCTGACTCATGCCGCCATCGGCGATCACTTCGGTGCCCACGATAAAAGCCGATTCGCGCGCGGTAAGGTGCAGCACGGTCGCGGCGATCTCTTCCGGTTCGCCAAAGCGGCCCAGCGGAACCTGCGCCTGGATATGCGCGGCCACCGCATCCAATGCGGAGGCATCGACGCCGAGCTTGTTGTAGAGCGGCGTGCTCACCGGCCCGGGGCTGACCACGTTCACCCGCACACCGCGCGGCAGCAGTTCGGCGGAAAGCGTGCGTGCCAGGCTCACTAGCGCGGCCTTGCTTGCGGCGTAGATCGATGTGTCCGGCATGCCGATATGCGCGTTGATCGAGCCGTTGATGACGATGGCCGCGCCCTGGTTGAGCAAGGGGAGCAAGGCCTGCAATTGGAAGTACGGCCCTTTCACGTTGGTATCGAAGATCTGATTCCACAATGCCTCGTCCGCGTTCTCCAGCGAAGCGAATTTGGCGATGCCTGCGTTGACGAAGACGGCATCGAGGCGCAAGCCGCGATGGGTCAGTTCGTCGGCCAGCGCCTTGGCGGCCGGCAGCGAGCCGGCATCGTTCGCCAGGGCAACGGCTTGCGGGCCGATGGCGTTGGCAGCCTGCGCCAATGCAGCCGCATCGCGGCCGGTGATGACCACGCGGGCGCCTTCGGCGGCATAGGCCTTGGCGGCTGCCAGCCCGATACCGCTGCTGCCGCCGGTGACGAGTACGGTCTTATCTGCAAAACGTTTCATGGTGGTGACTCCAAAGGATGGTGGGAACAGTTGCCATCCTGCGCGTCGGTGGGGGCTTTGCCGTACGATGGAGCGAGCGCAGACGTTCGAAGGTATCGAACATGTTGTCGAACGACGAACTGGCCTTACTGCAAGCCATCCACAGCAGCGGCAGCCTTACCCGTGCGGCAGCTTTGCTGGACAAGGCGCCCTCAACCGTTTCGCATGCGGCCCGGCAGTTGGAGGCGCGCTTCGACGCCTTGCTATTCGACCGGCGCCGCTACCGCCTGCAGCTCACGCCGGCGGGGCTATTGCTGGCGCAGGAATCCGCCCGTCTTGCCCAGGACGTCTCGCGCGTTACACAGCGCGTGAAACAAGTGGCCGGCGGCTGGGAAGACCGACTGTGGGTGGTGACGGACGAAGTGCTGGAATTTGAAACGTTGCTGCCCGTGATCCGCGCGTTCGACGCGCTCAAGTCCGGCGTATTACTGCGTATCACCCATGAAGTGCTCAACGGCACCTGGGAGGCGCTACGCGACGGCCGTGCGGATCTAGTGGTCGGCGCCACCAATGCGCCGCCGGTGATCCCCAACTTGCGCTGGGCGGAACTGGGCGTGATGGAGTGGGTGTTCGCGGTATCGCCACGCCATCCAGTGGCCAAGCTCACCGAGCCGCTGGAGCAAGAACAACTGCTGCCGTATCGCGCCGTAGTGGTGGCCGACACCGCGCGAGGCCTGGACAGCCGCAGCTTTGGCATCCTTGGCGGCCAGACCATGCTGGCCGTGCCGAGCATGCGCGCCAAGGTACTGGCCCAGCGCGACGGCCTGGGTGTGGGCTGGCTGCCCCGCCAGCGCGTGCAGTCGCTGCTCAAACGCGGCGACCTAGTGGAGAAACGCATGGCGGCGCCGCGCGAGCCGAACCGTCTCTACGTGGGCTGGCGCGGTGACCACCCTGGCCGCGCGCTGGACTGGTGGCTGGAGCAACTGCGGCAACCACGCCTGGCGAAGAAGTTACTGCAGGGCATCGATGCGTGGGATTGAGCGTATCCACACCACGAACCTACGCGCTGCATCTTGCTTGTGCGGGGCGCGGTTGGGTGGTGCGTAGACCTTGTGTGACAGCTTGTTGACGAGCCGTTCGCGAGAATCGTCCACCGGGCAAGTGGCCAACGAATCCTTCGAGGGGGTTGATTGTCGGCCCGCTTGGGTGCCTCATGGCGTGACGGCCATGCATCAGAGACTCAGGCCATAAAGGAGTGGATTGTGCCTTCCATCGTTTCGCAACCGGTTGCAGAAAAACTCACGCAGTCGGCCATCTTTCTCGTGGTGACACTGTCGCCACAGCCGCAGACCGATCTTGCCGTGCGCGCGCTCTGCGCGGACATGTCATCGCTGTTGCGCGGCATCGGCTTCCGCCACCCGACGCGACGCCTGACGTGCACCATGGGCTTCGGTTTGGACACGTGGGATCGTCTGTTCGGGCAGCCGCGTCCCGCCGAGCTGCATCCGTTCATCGAGATCAAGGGCGAGCACCACGCCCCGTCGACGCCGGGCGACTTACTCTTCCATATCCGCGCCACGCATATGGACCTGTGCTTCGAGCTGGCGTCCCAGATCATGTCCCGCATCGGTGATGGTGTTACCTCCGCAGACGAAGTGCATGGCTTCAAGTACTTCGATGAGCGCGACCTGCTGGGTTTTGTCGATGGTACCGAGAACCCGGTAGATCAGGCTGCGCTGGACGCCGTCCTCATCGGTGACGAAGATGCGGACTTCGCTGGTGGCAGCTATGTCATCGTGCAGAAGTACCTGCACGACCTGAAGGCGTGGAACAAGCTGCCGGTGGAGCAGCAGGAGCGCATCATCGGGCGGCACAAGCTGTCGGATATCGAGCAGGCGGAGGATGCCAAGGCGAGCTACGCGCATAACGTGCTTACCAACATCGAAGAGAACGGCGAGCAGTTGCAGATTCTGCGGGACAACATGCCGTTCGGCGACGTCTCTAAGGGCGAGTTTGGCACCTACTTCATCGGCTACGCACGCTCGCCGTCGCGTACCGAGAAGATGCTCAACAACATGTTCATCGGCAACCCGCCTGGCAACTATGATCGCCTGCTGGACTTCAGCAAGGCGGTCACTGGATCGCTGTTTTTCGTTCCAACCGCCAGTTTCCTCGATGATGTGGATCCGGAAGGCGCGCCGTCGTCGGCCGTAGCGGTCCAGGACGCATCCCCTGCAGCGAACGCATCTACGCCTTCGCCTGACGGTTCGCTCGGTATCGGTTCGCTCAAAGGAGAGCCTGCACATGAATAATCTTCACCGGAAGCTTGCGCCCATTTCCACCGGGGCGTGGGAACAGATCGAGCAGGAAGCGGCGCGCACCCTGAAGCGCCATCTGGCCGCGCGTCGCGTGGTCGATGTGCTGGGGCCCAAGGGCACGGAGTTCTCTTCGGTGGGCACGGGACATCAAGAGAAGATCAAGTCGCCGGACGGTGACATCGAAGCTCACCTGCGCGAAGTGAAGCCGGTGGTGGAGCTGCGCGTGCCATTCGAGCTTTCGCGCAAGGCGCTCGACTCGGTCGAGCGTGGCGCGAACGATCCGGATCTGCAGCCGCTTAAGGACGCCGCGCGCAAGATCGCCTTCGCCGAAGATCGCGCCGTGTTTGAAGGCTACGATCAGGCTCACATCGAAGGCATCCGCAAGGGCAGCAGCAACAAGGCTATCCCGCTGCCGAAGGACGTCACCGGTTATCCAGCCGTGGTGGCGCAGGCAGTGAGCCAGTTGCGCGAGATGGGCGTCAACGGACCGTACACGCTGTTGCTGGGCGAGCAGTCGTATACCGCAGTGAGTGCGGCTACCCAGCACGGTTACCCGGTGGCGCGCGACATGCGCAACCTAGTGGATGGCGACATCATCTGGGCACCGGCCATCAGCGGCGGCGTGGTGCTGAGCACGCGCGGCGGTGATTTCGAGCTCCACCTGGGGCAGGACATCTCCATCGGCTACCTCAGCCACAACGAGAACACGGTGCAGCTCTATCTGCAGGTGTCGTTCACCTTCCTGCAGCTGACGGCCGAAGCTGCGGTGATGCTATCGCCCAGCAAGTAAGACCCTGACGAAGGTTGCCGAGGAGGGCTCTGCATGGACGAGTTCGATCTCTACATCAACCCAAAGAAGCCGACGCTCGGACTCTACGTGAGAAAGGGCGCCGGGCTTCCCGATCTGTCGGACCCCGGTCAATGGCAGCTCGAAGGCCACGTGTGGGCCAACGAGCTGCCACCGGCGATCCTTCAGGGCCTTGAGGCCAACGGGCATGCCTTCCAGGAACTGGGTGGCTGACTCCGTCATCGTGGCGCGCAGGTTTGCCGTGCGGTAACTGCGTTTTGTGTATAAAGGCCTGATCCGCGACACGCATCAGGCTTTGCAGGACGTTGTTTCATGGCTGACCAAGACATTCCCGGCATCCGCATCTACGACAAGCCGGCGGGCGGATGGGGCGCGTTGCGCGCCACCGCGCGCGCCGTGCGCGAACAGATGGACGCCGCGGACGCGACGATCACCCTGCTGCGCACCAATAAGCCCGAGGGTTTCGACTGCCCCGGTTGTGCATGGCCGGACAAGAAGCACACGTCGACCTTCCAGTTTTGCGAGAACGGCGCGAAAGCCGTTACCTGGGAAGCCACGCACAAACGCGTGCCGCCGACCTTCTTTGCCGCCAACACGGTGAGTTCGTTGTGGCACTGGAGCGACTACGAACTGGAAGACGAGGGGCGCCTGACGCACCCCATGGTCTACAACGCGGACAAGGACATCTACGAAGCCATCAGCTGGGACGACGCCTTTGCGCGCATCGGCGAGATTCTGCGCGGCATGGACGACCCGGATACGGTGGAGTTCTACACCTCGGGCCGCGCCTCGAACGAGGCCGCCTTCCTTTACCAGTTGTTCGCGCGGGAGTTCGGCACCAATAACTTCCCCGATTGTTCCAACATGTGTCACGAAGCCACCAGTGTGGGCTTGCCGCACGCCATTGGCATTGGCAAGGGTACGGTGTCGCTGGACGACTTCGACCATTGCGAACTCATTATCGCGATGGGCCACAACCCGGGCACCAACCATCCGCGCATGATGGGCACGCTGCATGAGGTGGCACGTCGCGGTGCGCCCATCATCGTGTTCAATCCGCTGAAGGAACGCGCGCTGGAGCGCTTCGCCGATCCGCAGGATGCGCTGGAGATGGCGACGCTCAGCTCGACGCCGATTGCATCGACGTATTTGCAGGTAAAGATTGGCGGCGATGCGGCAGCACTCAAAGGCATCATGAAAGCGCTGCTGGAGATGGATGCCGCGGCTGGGCCGGATTCGAGCGTGCTCGATCATGCTTTCATCCGCGAGCACACCCAGGGCTTCGACGCGCTGGCGGATGATCTTCGCGCGACGACGTGGGAAGAGATCGAGGCGACCGCCGGGCTTGCCGAAAGTGATCTGCGTGCCGTGGCCGTGGCGTATGCCAAGTCCAACGCGACCATCATCACCTACGGCATGGGGATGACCCAGCACCGTACCGGTACGCAGAACGTGCAGCAGGTAGCGAACCTACTGTTGTTGCGCGGCAACTTCGGCAAGCCGGGCGCGGGCATCTGCCCGTTGCGCGGACACTCGAACGTGCAGGGTGACCGCACAGTCGGCATTACCGAGAAGCCCACTGCCGTATTGCTGGACCGCATCGAGCAGACCTTTGGTTTCCGCCCGCCGGCCACGCATGGCCACGATGCCGTGGCAGCCATGCAGGCCATCATCGAGGGTCGCTCAAAAGCGCTGCTCTGTCTGGGTGGCAATCTGGCCATGGCGATGCCTGATCCGGAGGCGTGTCTGCCCGCTATGCGCCGCTTGGAACTGCAGGTGCATGTGGCGACCAAGCTCAATCGCTCGCACCTGCTCACCGGCAAACACACCTTTTTGCTGCCGTGCCTGGGCCGCACCGAGCGCGACATGCAAGCGGCCGGGCCGCAATCGGTGACGGTGGAAGATTCGATGTCCATGGTGCATGCCTCGCGCGGCAAGCTCGCGCCGGCTTCCGAGGCTTTGCGTTCGGAGCCCGCTATCGTCGCCGGCCTGGCGCGGGCGACGTTGCCTCAGACCCGCGTGCCGTGGATGGAACTGATCGCGGATTACGATCGCATCCGCGATGCTATCGCCTCGGTCTTTCCCGATTTCGGCAACTACAACGAGCGCATCCGTGTGCCCGGTGGTTTCCGTTTGCCGC
>NZ_NRDP01000055.1:0-514 GCF_002878475.1 Dyella sp. AD56 | reverse complement strand
TCTGCGGTCAGCTCCGGTTGGTGCAGGTAGCCGCGCGCCACTCCGGCGCCGCCCAGCCATAGTTCACCCACCACACCCGGCGCTGCCAGCGATCCATCCGTGTCCACAACGTACGCCAGCACGCCCGGTAGCGGCTCGCCCAGGTGAGGAGGGTGTTCGCCTGTGACCTTGGCCAACGTGCTGTTGACCGTGCATTCGGTGGGCCCGTACGCGTTGTAGCAAGCGATCGGTGCGACGGCCGCACGCTTCCACGCATGCGCGGGAAATGGCTCGCCACCTACCAGGATAACCCGCAGCGCTGGCAAGGGCCGCTCGAAGAGCCCACCCTGGATCAACAACTCCAGCTGCGTTGGCGTGCAGTCGAGTACGGCCACTGCTTCCGTGGCCAGGAAGGCAAGCATCGCCTCAGCATCGGATCGTACCGATGCAGGGACTACACACAACGTGTGTCCCGACCCCAGCTGGGTCAGCGCTTGCAGCGAGGCATCGAAGGAGACACTGGCATTGAGGGCCA
>NZ_NRDP01000054.1:0-531 GCF_002878475.1 Dyella sp. AD56 | reverse complement strand
CTGGCTCGCCTGCGGCGGGCTTCCGACCTCCTGCCGGAGGCCGGGTTACTTTCTCTTGCATGCCCAAGAGAAAGTAACCAAAGAGAAGGGCACCCCGGATGAGTCGCCTTCCGGGCTGCGCCCTCCAGGTACGCGTGCGGGTTCCGGGCTTTTCGACGGGGCTCCTGCCCCGGCGAAAAGGAATCGGCATCCGTGCCGATTCCCCTGCGGGCCTTTTCTCCACCCGCCCGCCGCCTCATACGGGGCCCTGGAAGATCAAAAGCTGTAAGCAGACGGCTCGTGCAGCGTTGCTGCACATCGCATCGCGTTGCTGCGGCTTTAGGGCGCAAAACCAAAGCAGAAGAGAAAGATGATGTCGTTAGATGGCTAACTCTTCTTAGCAGTCGGGAGGCATTGCATCCCGTTTCCTTAGCCGCAGCGATCGGAAAGCGCAGCGAAGCCCGCTTTAAGTCCTCTCCGCATCGACGCATCCGCATCGACGCAATGTGCAGCTCTGCTGCACGAGCCGTGCGCTCTCGCTTTTGATGTACC
>NZ_NRDP01000053.1:0-523 GCF_002878475.1 Dyella sp. AD56 | reverse complement strand
GTCGCTTTGCTTCGGGCACGCTCATGCCTCCGAATTTACTGCGCCACAGGTAATAAGAAGCCTCACTGAAGCCGTGCTTGCGGCACTGCTCCTTGACTGGCATGCCGGCTTCAACCTCTCGCAGGAAGCCGATGATCTGCTCTTCGGTAAAACGCTTCTTCACGTCCAATCTCCTTCGGTTGGGGGATTGGACTCCAAATCGAATCGCTACTCAAAAGCGGGGGGACGTCGGTCGCTCGGTAGTCTCCAGTTAGCTCTGCTTGGCCTTTGTGGCCTCTTGATGGTGGTCTATTTTCTCGCCAACGTTGGCGTGGAGAGATTCCAAGCGGCCTTTTGCAAGCGCGACGAAGCGTCCTGGTCGACCGTGGGGCAGGCGTGGTTGTCGCTGGCCGTTGGCCTGATGGCTGTATGGTGGTCAGCAACAACGTTGTTGTATCGCTAAGGTCTGCTTCCGACCCTAAGCGGACCTAATTGATACTTGGGCTTAGGGCGTGGAGTTGTGGTGGCGGCCAAAAGTTTCATC
>NZ_NRDP01000052.1:0-947 GCF_002878475.1 Dyella sp. AD56 | reverse complement strand
GAGGATGATGCCGGTGAGCGACATGTCGCCCAGGCTGGCGCCGCCGGAGGCGGCGTGCATCACGGGTTTGCGGTCGTTGTTGAACAGCGGTTGCAGCCACACGGCGGAGAACTGGGCCAGCGGTACGGGCGGTGGCAAGCCTTGGTCGTGTGCGGGTGGCAGCGGCGTGGCCGGGCGTGTGGCGCCCCAGGACACGCTGCGGCCCACGCCCAGCAGCAGGGTCAGCAGCAGTGCGCCAAACAGCACGGCCACGCCCCCGAGGATCGGGGTCAGGCGGCGTTGGGCGGCGGCGTTCATGGTGCACCGCCCTGGGCATCGTCGCCGCTCGCACGCGGCTGGTGCACGTAGCCGGACAGGGTGAACTGCACTTCCAACGGGGCGGCGGCCTGTTGCATGGCGGCGACCGGGTTGCGGTAGATGCTCAGATCGTCGACGAACAGGTAGGGCGTGCCCTGCTCCAGGTCGTGCAAGGTCTCGGCCAGCGGCTGCACGTCGCAACGCAGGCTGATGCTCACGGCGACTTTGCGGTAGGGCTCGTCGGGGGCGGCCGGGGGGTTGGTGACGGGCATTTTTTGGGTGACGTCGCAGGCGCCGCCTTGGGGATGCGCGGCCACGGTATCGACCACGCGCTGCATCAGGCCGGCGGCAGCGGCGTTGGGGTCGTCTTCGGGCAGGAAGGCGTGACTGGCCGCCTGCCCTGCGCCCATCGCGGCGATGCGCTGCTGCAGTTGCGGTTTCTCGGCGATGGCGGAGGCGTAACGCGCGTGGGTGTCGCGCAGGTCGTCCATCTCGGCGTGGATGGATTGCAGCGGCGCCACGAACCACCAGTGCAGCAGGGCGAAATAGGCGATCACCAGCACGACGAGCAACAGCAGGATCGCCGCGATGCGGCTGTCGCGCGGCTTGAGCGCGGCCAGCTTCATGGCGTGCTACCAGCCGCCGCCGGC
>NZ_NRDP01000051.1:0-1103 GCF_002878475.1 Dyella sp. AD56 | reverse complement strand
GTCGTCCAGCATCTGTCTTACCCGCTCGCGCGGATAGCTGGGATCCAAGGGAACGTAGGCGCCACCGGCTTTCAAAATGCCCAGCAGACCGATCACCAGCTCCACACCGCGGGGCGCGCACAGGCCCACACAGGTGTCCGGTGTCACGCCGCGCTCGATCAGCGCATGCGCGACCCGATTGGCCGCGTCGTTCAAGGCCGCGTAGCTCAGCGTCGTCTCGCCACTGCGCAGTGCGATCGCTTCCGGTGTCCGCGACACCTGTGCCTGGAAACGCTCCGCCAGCGTCCACGCACCGACCTCGGCCTGCAACGGCGCAACACGGCTTTCCAGCAGTTGCGACCGCTCCGCGTCCGTCAGCAATGGCAACGTCGCCACCGCCCGTTCCGGGTCTTCCGTCATCGCGCGCAGCAGCACCTCCAGATAACCCGACCAGCGCGCGATCGTGTCCGCATCGAACAGGTCGCTCGCGTATTCGATCGCGCCTTCCAAGTGCTCACCCACTTCCATCAGCGACAGTGAAATGTCGAACTGTGTCGTGGTGTGCGGCATGGCCATCCGTTCTGCCCGCAGGCCGGACAACGTCGGATCGCCGCCATGTGGCGCATTCTGCAGGACGAACATCGCCTGCACCAACGGGTTGTAGCTCAGGTCTCGCCCTGGCGATAGCGACTCCACTACGTGGGTAAAGGGCACGTCCTGGTGGACAAACGCGTTGACCGTTACGTGCTTCACAGCTTGCAAGAAATTGGCAATGGTCTGACCGCCCTGTGTGTCCAGACGCAACGCCAGCGTATTGACAAAAAAGCCCATCAATCCGTCGAGACGGCTGTCGCGGCGATTCGCAACAGCAGTGCCGATCACCACATCGGCCTGACCGCTCAAGCGCGACAGCAGTGCACTCCAGCCAGCCAGCAACGTCATGTACAGCGTTGCATCCTGCGCCTGCGACAACGCACGCAGTCGCCCGGTCAACACGGCATCGAGATGCAATGCATGGGTGCGACCGGCGTAACTCTGCACCGCCGGTCGCGGCCGATCCACCGGCAAGCTCAGCAGCTCCGGCGCTCCTCGCAACTGCTCTCGCCAGTATCGCGATTGCGTCT
>NZ_NRDP01000050.1:0-1073 GCF_002878475.1 Dyella sp. AD56 | reverse complement strand
ACTCCGGCCGATTCAGATACCCCCCGTCCCACCTGCACGCCGCCGATATACAGCTCGCCCACCGCACCTAGCGGCACCGGCTGGCATCCTTGGTCCAGCACATACATCCGCACGTTCGGTGCCGGCCGTCCGATCGGCACCGCCCCACGTTCCCCAGCGCTGCAGGTCCACCAGGTAACGTCGACGGCGGCCTCCGTCGGTCCATAGGCGTTGTGAAGCGCCACGCGTGGGTACGCTTCGATGAACCGATCCCGCAACTCGCCACTCAGGGCCTCGCCACTGCATATGACAGCGCGCACTCCTGACAGTGAGCCTGCTTGGCCATGCTTCAGATAGGCTTCCAGCATCGATGGCACAAAGTGCAACACGGTCGTTCCACTGGCCTGGATCAGCTCTCCCAGATAAAGCGGGTCCTGATGGCCGCCCGGCCGCGCCAGCACCAAGCGCGCCCCCACCGACCACGTCAGGAAGATCTCCCAGACCGATACGTCAAAACCAAACGGCGTCTTCTGCAATACGCAGTCCTGCGGCCCCATCCCGAACACGTCCCGCGCCCACTGCAATCGATTGCAGACGCCGTCGTGCTGGTTCATTGCTCCCTTGGGTACACCCGTGGAACCCGAGGTGTAAATCACATAGGCCAAATGCTCCGGCGTCAGTCCCAGCGCGTGCGGGTCCGGGTTCGTCGTCAGCGATGACCACTCTGCCGCCTCGTCCAGCCGCAACACCGGCACCGATACCTCGGACATCACCGCCAGCGTGGACGCATGGACGAGTACCGCTTGCAGTGCACTGTCCGTCACCATCGCCTGAACTCGCTGCACCGGCAGCGACGGATCCAACGGCACGTACGCCGCGCCCGCCTTCAGAATGCCCAGCAAGCCCACCGCCATCTCCAGGCTGCGCTCCACGCACAGCCCCCACGCGATCGTCCGGACCCACCCCTCGGGCGATCAGCGTATGGGCCACCTGGTTGGCTCGCGCATTCAGCTCGCCATAGCTCAATTGGCTGCCTTCGAACTCCACCGCCACCGCTTCGGGGCGCAACGCAACCTGGGCCTCGAATCCCGCAT